>JAFYYE010000066.1 GCA_017557715.1 Pseudobutyrivibrio sp. | reverse complement strand
TTCTGGATGAGGTCTATGAAATACAGCTCTTTCACCATTAAGTTCTACTCTTACTCTAGATCCATTTCCTTCAGATATTTTTGCACCTAAAGAATAGAATAAATGCTCTATTTCAGTCCATTTAATATCTGACTTAATTGGATTAGAGAAAATATCATTCAATAATTTTTTATCTTTATTATTCATGGTACCACCTTTTAGTACTATTTTCAATTTTTATAAATTCCCCACTAATACACTTATGTGTTATAATATGTGCCAAATAGTATTGTTATCTTGTTCTTTTTAAGGAGGATTTTTACATTTGGATGTTCACTTGTTAGTTAAGTTTATAGTTTTATTAATTCTGCTTATCTTATCAGGATTCTTTTCATCTGCTGAAACTGCATTAACAACTGTAAATAAAATAAAGCTAAAAACTATGGCGGATGATGGTGATAAGAAAGCTGCAAGAGTTCTTAAGGTTATTAACCGTCCTAAGAAAATGCTTTCAGCAATACTTATTGGTAACAACATAGTTAATTTGTCAGCATCATCACTTGCCACTACTCTAGCTATTCAAATATTTGGTAGCTATGGTGCTGGAATTGCCACAGGTATTCTTACATTACTTATACTTATATTTGGTGAGATTACTCCTAAGTCTCTAGCTACACTCAATTCCACAAAGCTTAGTCTAAGATATGCTCCTGCAGTTGGTGGACTCATGTGGCTGCTCACCCCAGTAATTACCATAATTAATTTTCTTGCAGGGCTCTTTATTAGAATGTTCGGCATCGACCCAGACTTCAAGGATGAGACAATCACCGAAGAAGAAATCCGCACCATGGTAGATGTAAGTCATGAAAGTGGCGCCATCGAGCAGGATGAGCGCACCATGATTCACAAGGTGTTTGATTTCTCAGATGCCTGCGCCAAGGAGGTCATGATTCCTCGAATCGACATGACTATGGTAGATGCAGACATCACCTATGATGAACTGATAGCCGTTTTCAAAGAGGATATGTACACCCGAATTCCTGTGTGCGAGCCTGACACTGACAAAGTGCTTGGCATCGTAAATATGAAGGATTTCCTTGGTATCGTCCCTTCCGAAAACTTCTCAGTGCGCGACTATTTAAGAGACACTTACTTCACCTATGAAATGAAAAATGTCTCCGATCTTTTTGATGAGATGCGCGAGGAATCTGCATCACTTTCAATTGTATTAGACGAATACGGCGAACTTTCCGGCATGATTACTCTGGAAGACTTACTGGAGGAAATCGTAGGTGAAATCCGTGATGAATATGATGAGGATGAAGAGGACCCACTGGTTCGCATCAGTGACAGAGAATATCAGGTCCTCGGCTCCATGAATCTTGAAGATTTATGCCAGCTCATCCCACTTGGCTTCACCAGTGATGACTACGACACCATCGGCGGCTACATCGTGGGTGCTTTCGACCACTTCCCAAATGTGGGTGAGACTTATGTTTCCGAAGAAGGCACCATCATCCGCGTAATGGCAGTAGAAAAGAAGCGAATCACCAAGCTTCGCATCAAGCTACCGGCCCCAGCCACCCAGCAACAGCAATAAAAATATTGATTATCAGACCCATTCCATTTGCCAACTGATACATTTTCTGTAATCCATTGGCTTTCGAATGGGTCTTGTTGTCTAAAGCTATAAAGAAAATCACACCCAAAGTATTTACAAAGGCAAATATCCACAGGCTAATATCTGTTTTCAGCCATATGTAGATATATAGACTGAGTAGCATGAATACCCCAATCTCAAGTGCGGCCTTCAGTTTTCTTTTTCTATGTTCTACCACCGCTTCCTGATATTCCTCTTCCCAGTCATCTATCAATTCATAAAAATATTTAACGATATCATCTGGAATTTTCTTAGGAGTGGCACAGGCGCTCTTTGCCTCTCGTCTTTGGGCAAAACCATGTATTATCTTCATAGGTTCACATCCAATCCGCTTGTAAATATAATCAAGGCTTTTGCCTGTAGGCTTATTCATCGCCTTTAGCATAATTATTCTTAATCTCTTTTCATTGATGAAAAAATAATAAAGCTCCCGCACAATCTCTGAAGTAGTCTTCCCCTGTTTGGCAAGTTCAATAAACTGTCTTAAATAAAATGCCTTAAGTGCATGGTCATGTTTTTGTCTTCCACTTCTGATAATCGCAGACAACAACGACACTATCCAGGCGCTCAGCCATAAATATAGGCATAAGGATATAGTATTAAATTGCATAGCTCTCCTGTGAAAAACAGTCGAATAGACTTATGAAAATACTTATTGATAATAAAACGAAAAAACGACACGCGAAACGCGTGCCGTTAGGATAACATAATATCTCTACGAAGTAAAGCAAGAAATTAAACTGTCTCAGGCTCTGGATATTCTACTCCAAAAGTCTCAACTGTAACCTTCTTCATCTTCTGCTCCTGTGTTGGACGATCAGACCAATCTGTAGGAACCTCTGCGATTTTGTTAACTACATCCATACCCTCGATAACCTTACCGAATGCAGCATAGTCACCATCAAGGTGTGGGCTAGTCTTGTGCATGATGAAGAACTGGCTTCCTGCTGAATCAGGAATCATTGTACGTGCCATTGAAAGTACACCTGGCTCATGCTTAAGGTCGTTCTTGAAGCCGTTGCTTGAGAACTCGCCCTTGATAGAGTATCCTGGGCCACCCATACCTGTGCCGTCTGGATCTCCACCCTGAAGCATAAAGCCATTGATTACGCGGTGGAAAATTACGCCATCATAAAAATTGTGGTTGATAAGGCTGATAAAATTGTTAACTGTGTTTGGAGCAATCTCAGGATATAACTCTGCTTTCATGATATCGCCATTTTCCATTTCAATTGTAACTACTGGATTCTGTGCCATAATTAATTCTCCTTTAAAGTTTCTCTAATATAGATTTTGCATCTGCAAGATACGTATTTTCTACGTCATAGATACGACCTGCATCAGCTGCTGTAGCGAATGCTCTATCCATTGGCATCTTGCCAAGTACTGGTACACTGAGCTCTGCTGCAACTTCATCGATGTGACTCTCTCCGAAGATTTCAATCTTCTTGCCGCAATCTGGGCACTTAATGTATGAATAGTTTTCAACAAGGCCAAGCACTGGGATATGCATCATATCCGCCATGTTATAAGCCTTCTTAACAATCATCTGAACAAGCTCCTGTGGGCTTGTAACGATAACTACGCCATCCACTGGAAGTGACTGGAAGCATGTAAGAGGAACATCGCCTGTTCCTGGTGGCATATCAACAAAAAGATAATCGATATCGCCCCATGCAACATCTGTCCAGAACTGCTTTACAACACCTGCGATGACAGGACCACGCCAGATAACTGGTGACTCCTCATCATCAAGGATAAGGTTAACAGACATAACCTTTGTGCCATCCTCTGCTACCTCTGGGAGCATCTCGCCCTCTGCGTTAGCTGCTGCTGGACCGTGCACACCAAACATCTTTGGAATAGATGGGCCTGTGATATCCGCATCTAAAATACCTACTTTGTAACCTGCGCGAGCCATAACGCCTGCAAGTGATGATGTAACAAGTGACTTACCAACGCCACCCTTACCAGATACAACTCCTATAACATGCTTTATGTTTGAATGAGCATTTGGTGCTTCAAAAAATGCTGTGTTTCTAACGCCTGACTTTGCAGCCTCTGCTGATGGGCAGCCTTCGCATGAACCGCGTGAGCAGCTACTTGCTGAAGCACATGAACTGTTTTCTGCCATTATTAGACCTCCTAAAACCTATAACTAAATCTATTTCATAATATAAATATGAACTAAATATCCGGTGATTAGTATAACACAAAGCATTTGTTTTTTGCGGTTTATTTCTAAATACATTTTCTGACTAATATTGTTATCAACATTCAAAAAGTCCTATTTTACAAAAGTTGTCTTTTGCATCAACTTATAAACTAAGTTATCCACATTATCCACAATTATGTTTTTACATTTGCGGATAAGTCGTTACTTATTCGCAATTTTCTGTCTTTATGTAATTTCGTCAATGAATTAAACCCACATTTTTCAATGCTTACAGGGATTTTTCAACACAACTGAGTCATAAATCAACGAACAAACATTTCCCACAAAGTTATCCACATTCGTTAAAATTATCCACTACGGTTGAAAAAAAT
Source organism: Pseudobutyrivibrio sp. (assembly GCA_017557715.1). GTDB lineage: Bacteria > Bacillota > Clostridia > Lachnospirales > Lachnospiraceae > Pseudobutyrivibrio. Next base: position 4,964 of record JAFYYE010000066.1, on the reverse strand, counting down.
CATGTTTTAATACATAATCATTTTTAGAATAAAAACTCAAGGGAGACACTATGACAGATACTAAAAAAGTACTTTCCTTTGCCGTAGAATTAGGAGACAATCTTCTGCGAAACGGCGCTGAAGTTTACAGAGTTGAGGACTCAGTACTTGCTATTTTAAATTCATATGACATCACTGACTGTGATGTTTACGTTCTCAGCAACGGTATCTTTGCCAGTGCAGATGAGGCCACAGAACGTGCCAGCTCTATGATTAGACACGTTCCTATGTATCCTATGCACTTATCACGTATCGCTGCTATCAACAGTCTTTGTCGCGAAGTATGCGCCAAGACCATTTCTATAGAGGACGCCTGGTTAAAGCTGGAAGAATGCAAAAAACTTCCTGGCTACAATCTTCCTATAATGATACTTGCCACAGGTATTGGTTGCGGCGGATTTGCTTATTTATTTGGAGGCAATGCCTTAGACGGAGTTATCGCTACTATCGTTGGCTGTCTGCTTCGTATATTCCTTCATTTTGAATCAGGAATGAACAACTCCAAAACAGTTACCAACGTTCTTGGAAGTATAGTTATTTCCGTATTGGCATTTTTATTTGCCTTTACAGGCCTTCCTATCCACTACGACAAGATTATCATCGGTGGAATAATGCCACTTGTTCCTGGTATTCCACTTACAAACAGTATCAGGGATTTTATTAACAGCGATTACCTTTCAGGCTCAATCAGATTAATTGATGCACTCCTCACAGCCTTCTGTATCGCAGTTGGCGTAGGTATTGTAATTACTATCGTTCAGCTTTGCGGAGGAGGTGCTTACTTATAATGTACGTTACTTATATTATTGAATTTATAGTGTCCATGGTTGCAACAGTTGCATTTGCCATCGTTTTCTCAGCTCCTCGTTCAGAGCTATGGTATTGTGGACTTTCAGGAGCTATTGGTTGGATTTTCTACTCGATTATTTCCAACGCTCTTCACGCTCCTACTCTTGGAAATGTTGTTGGTTCATTAGCACTTACATTCTTTTCAAGAGCAATTGCCTCAAAAAGAAAGAATCCTGTCACCGTTTACCTTATTTCAGGAATTTTCCCCTTGGTACCCGGCGCAGGAATCTACTACACTTCGTTCTATTTAATTATGAATGACATGAACAATTTCAGTCAGGCAGGCCTGTCTACACTTAAGACAGCTGGTGCCATCGTAATGGGCATCATCCTCGGAATGGCATTTCCACAGAGCTGGTTTAATACAGCTTTTGCACCTTCCGATCGTAAGTAATCAGGCCATTGAGCTCATCCTCAATATCAGTTGCCTGAGTATACACAGCACCTGAAAGTCCCTCAGCTTCGAGGGACTTTATTTTTGCAAAAATCTCATCGAAGGCATCCTGCAAATCCTTTTGATGCTGATATTTCTTATAGCCATAAACAGCATCTCTGGTAACGTGATTTCCCACCTTCAGTGAAAAACCACCATACTCAGAAACAACATAAGGGCGCTCAGTTCGCTTTACCTTTAAATCCTCAAAATAAACATGTTCTGATAATACATCGCCACAATCTTCATGGAACCATCCTGATGCAGAATCTATCGGTCTTGTATCATCAAACTTTCTGGCAAACTTCAGACAATCCTTGGCATCAAACTGCCCCCATCCCTCATTAAATAGACACCACTGCCCAAGAGAAGGAACATTTCTCAGCTGCTCCATAATCTCCTTGCATTCAATGTGCCATACAGCCTTTGATTTTTCAGTATTTCGTCCGGTAAATCTAAGGAACAGGCGGTTCTTATCTCTAGCATTTCCAAAGGGTCGAACCACCGTAGGGATATTGCAAATCATGTTCATATCATACTTCGTTCCGCCATTTACAATGTCCTGCCAGACAATCATGCCAATCCTGTCACAGTGGAAATACCAGCGCATTGGCTCCACCTTACAGTGCTTACGAATCATGTTGAAGCCCAGGCTCTTAATAGTCTCGATATCGCTAATCATTGCATCATCACTTGGGGGCGTCATGAGACTTTCAGGATAATAGCCCTGATCCAAGATTCCATTCATGAAATATGGCTTATGGTTCAGTGTAAGGCGAGGTATCCCCTGTTCATCCTTTCCAACGCCAAAATGTCTCATAGCAAAATAGGTCGAAAACTTATCTTTACCATATTCAATGTTGATAAAGTAAAGCTGAGGATCCTCTGGTGTCCATAACTTATATTCTTTTAAGTCTACAGTCACATAGAGCTCATCATCTCTGATAGATTCAATGTTATAATCTTTTATTAAATCAGGGTTTGATGAATCAATTTTCACCTGCCCCTTTAATTCAGATACCTTAAGCTCGATAAAAAGGCGTTTTTTATCTATATCAGGTGTAAGCAGGATTCTAGAAACATATGCTTCTGGCACCCATTCCATCCACACTGTCTGCCATATTCCGCTTTGTGCGCTATACCACATACCTGAAGGCTCAAGGCTCTGCTTTCCACGGGCATATCCCACCTTATCGGTGTAGTCTCGCACCTTGAGCTTCAGCTCGTTATTTCCCTCCACTACATAATCCGTGATATCAAAAGAAAAGGAAGTAAAGCCTCCCTCATGGATACCTAAATTAATGCCATTTAAAGACACGTGGGCAACCTGATCCACTGCGCCAAAATGCAACAACAAACGCTTTGAATTTTTAACTTCATCTATTGGGAAAACTTTTGAATATTCCAGAGTCTCCTCTGGAAGCAGAGTATGGCACTCAGTGCCGGAAAGTCGTGCCTCTGGAGAGAAAGGCACCTCTATAGGCCCTGAGCAGACCACCGCACCTTTACCACTGATGATTCGGTAGTCCCACTGGCCATTTAAATTAATATAGGATTTGCGCTGCATCTGAGGACGCGGATATTCCTGCAGACCTGTATACTTAAAGTCTGTGGACAGCTCATACCTTTTTGCATCTTTATCTGGCTTTGAAATAGCTGACAGCATTTCCTTCCAATACATAAAACCCCTCCAAGTCCGCATCAATTAATAATGTTTGTCTATATTATTCATTATATAAGAATTTCTGATGACTTACGTGCAATCCAACGTTTGTATACAATTGTGAGGCAGATGCTGTGTACGGTGAGGGTGAGTAGCCAGCTGCCTGGGTATGAGAAAAACAGCACATCCTGGGTGTGGTGAATCTGGAAGAATGTGGCAATCCAGATGAGTCGTGTAGCGCAGGCGCCAAGCAGCGATACAATCATTGGAAGTGTAGAATTGCCAAGTCCTCTAAGCCCTCCGGTTAATGTATCCATGATTCCACAAAGGAAGTATGGACAGCATACCCAGAACAAACGCAATGTTCCAGCAGCAATGGCATCAGCACTGTCAGTGTAAATTCCCAATAACTGACCGGCGAATCCATGTGCCAGATTACCCAAAACCAAACCAACTACAGTTACGATACCAAGAGACTCGAAAATAACTCGCTTCACTCTCTTCTCATCTCCCGCACCATAGTTCTGACCTACAAAGGTAACAGTGGTCTGTGATACCGAGTTCATAGAAATATATACAAATCCTTCGATAGAGCCTGCGGCAGAAGAGCCGGCAATAACGGCTGTACCAAAAGAATTAATTGCAGATTGAATAACTACGTTAGATAGTGAAAATACAGTACCTTGGATACCAGCAGGCAACCCAATTCTAATAATCTTCCTAAGGATTCTTCCATCTATGGAAATCCTTGAAATTTCAAGCTTTAGAGCATCATCCTGCTTCATAAAGAAGCCTACAAGCAATCCGCAGGAAATATAATTTGATGTGACAGTAGCGATGGCAACGCCTGCTACGCCCATATTGAATGCAATAACTAAAACCAGATTTAATAATACATTTATCACACCAGCTATGGTTAAAAAGATTAATGGATGCTTTGTATCACCTGATGAGCGCAATATTGCAGCCAAAAAGTTGTAAAGCATTATGGCTGGCATAGCAATGAAATAGATTCGAACGTAAAGGGCTGCAAGAGAAATAACATCCGCTGGCGAACCCATCATTTCAAGCATTGGTCTGGCACCGAAGGCACCAATTAATATAAGAACAACACCGCATATCAACGAAAATGCTGTGCTGGTATGGACTGTCTTTGCAACATCTTTTTCCTGTCCTGCCCCATAAAACTGAGCAGCACAAACATTGGCACCTACTGACATACCAATGAAAAGATTGGTCATAAGATTAATAAGGGAATTTGTAGAACCTACAGCTGCAAGGCTGGCTTCGCCCGCAAATCTTCCCACAACAATTACATCAGCTGCATTAAATAAAAGTTGCAACACACCTGATAGAATGATTGGGATTGTAAAGATAATTAATTTGCCCAAGAGTGGGCCGTGGATCATGTCGAGTTTCTTATTCATAGTTTGATTTTACCAAATTACTAAAGGCGAGTCCATTGGACCCGCCTCATAAAAAAATTAAAGAAAGAAATTATAGGAAAAATCTAGTCATAATTAATTATGAGAAGATATTGCCCCTTAGTTAGGTTTTGAAGCCTAATCTTAGTTCTGAGCAGCGAGCTCAGCCTTAAGAGCCTCTGTAAGAGCTGGAACGATCTTGTTAAGATCTCCAACGATACCGTAATCAGCTACATCAAAGATAGGAGCTGTCTCATCCTTGTTAATAGCGATGATGATATCCGACTCTTCCATACCTGCTGTGTGCTGGATTGCACCAGAGATACCGATTGCAAAGTATACGTTAGGACGTACAGTCTTACCTGTCTGACCTACCTGAAGATCCTTTGGCTTCCAGCCTGAATCTACAACGGCACGTGAGCAAGATACTGTAGCGCCAAGAACCTCTGCAAGATCATCAAGGAGCTTGAAGTTCTCTGCAGAACCAACACCACGACCACCAGATACAAGAATCTTTGCATCCATGATATCTACTGTTGTAGCTACATTCTTTACT
>JAFYYE010000065.1 GCA_017557715.1 Pseudobutyrivibrio sp. | reverse complement strand
TCTAATTATTTCTTGTGGCATTTGAATAATTAACCCTTTCTCATTTTATACGTCGATTTCAGCCTCTTTTGCATGTTTATAAATAAACTGCTTACGAGGCGCTACATCGCTTCCCATAAGAAGTTCTGTAACCTCAGAAGCCATAAGAGCATCCTCAATTTCTACAAGCTTAAGCTTACGACGCTCTGGGTCAAGTGTGGTCTCCCAAAGCTGTTCTGCATCCATCTCACCAAGACCCTTGTATCGCTGAAGAGTAAATGATTTACCTTCCATCTTTTTACGATATTTCTCAAGAGCAACATCATCATAAAGATATTCCTCTTCACCCTTTGATGGGATTGCCTTGTAAAGAGGTGGCATAGCAATATAAACATGTCCCTCTTTTATAAGCTCTGGCATAAATCTATAGAAGAATGTGAGAAGAAGTGTGCTAATATGGGCACCATCAACATCGGCATCGGCCATGATTACAATTTTGTCATAGCGAAGCTTTGAAATATCAAAATCATTACCGTAACCTTCTGAAAAACCGCAACCAAATGCATTTATTAATGTCTTTATTTCTGCATTGGCGAGAACCTTATCCATAGAAGCCTTCTCAACATTAAGAATCTTACCTCTAATTGGCATAATCGCCTGATACATACGGTTTCTAGCCTTCTTTGCAGAACCTCCAGCGGAATCTCCCTCGACGATAAATATTTCACATTTATCTGCATCACGAGACTCACAGTTAGCAAGCTTACCATTCTGATCAAAAGAAAACTTCTGCTTTGTAAGAAGATTTGTTTTTGCCTTTTCTTCGGATTTACGAATCTTTGCACTCTTCTCTGCGCATGAAATGATAGCCTTTAATGTCTCTAAGTTTCTATCAAAGAATAAAACAAACTCATCCTGGCAAACTTTCTGAGTAGCCTTTGATGCATCTGGATTATCAAGCTTTGTCTTAGTCTGCCCTTCAAAACGTGGATCAGGATGCTTAATAGAAACAATAGCAGTTATTCCATTTCTAACATCTGCACCTGTGAAGTTGGCATCCTTATCCTTAAGAATTCCAAGCTCTCTAGCGTAATTATTGATAACTGTGGTAAGAACAGTTTTAAAACCAGTAATGTGTGTACCACCCTCAGAATTGTAAATGTTATTACAGAAACCAAGAATGTTTTCCTTAAATTCATTACAATACTGGAAAGCAACCTCAAGCTCTACATCATCACATTTTCCTCTAAAGTAAACCACATCGTGGAGAGCCTCTGCTGACTTGTTAATTTCTTTTACAAAGCCCTTGATTCCCTCTGGCTCGTGATATGTAACATACTCTGGTGTCTCACCACGTAAATCAGCATAATTGATTGTAAGACCAGGATTTAAATAAGCAGTCTCGTGAAGACGTGACTTTACTTCATCCTCTTTAAAATATGTCTTTTCAAAAATCTCTGCATCTGGAAGGAAATTAATCTTTGTACCATGCTTGTTTGTCTTAGACACCTTTGGAAGAAGTCCATCAACAAGCTTCTCTGTTGGAACACCTCTTTCATATCTGTCGTGGTGAACAAATCCCTCACGTGAAATATCTACAACCATGTATTCAGATAATGCGTTTACAACGGAAGAACCTACACCATGAAGACCGCCGGATGTTTTGTATACACTATCATCAAACTTTCCACCTGCATGAAGTGTTGAAAAAACAAGACGTGCAGCAGGTACACCCTTTGCATGCATACCAACTGGAATACCACGACCATTATCCTCAACTGTACAACTGCCATCCTTTTCAAGGGTGACATAGATAGTATCACACTCTCCTGCAAGATGCTCATCAACCGAGTTGTCTACTATTTCATAAATAAGATGATTTAGACCTTTTCTGGATGTAGAACCAATGTACATTCCAGGGCGTTTTCTAACTGCCTCAAGTCCCTCTAAAACAGATATACTGCTCTCATCATAGGTAACCTTTTTAGCCATAAAAATACTCTCTTTCAAAAAATTTATTAAAACAGACGAAAAGGCGTCTGGAAATCCAGGCGCCAATCTTTATCAATTTAGTGTTTTCCTGTGGAACCAAATCCGCCCTCACCGCGGGCAGTATCGCTAAGCTCAGATACCTCAGAAAATTCAACAGAAAGAAAAGGAACAACTACAAGCTGTGCAATCTTTTCAGCAGGAGTAACTACTCTTTCAACTTCTCCGTCGTTATGAAGAGCAACTTTAACCTCTCCTCTATAATCAGAATCAACAACGCCTACACAATTTGCTGGACGAAGGCCTTCCTTTGCTGAAAGTCCAGAACGAGCGAACACTCCACCGAAGTATCCAACTGGAATCTCCATTGCAAGACCTGTGCCAATCATTTTTGTCTCATGAGGCGCAATCTTAACTTCTTCAGTTAAATCAGCAAACAAATCATATCCTGCAGCATACTCAGAACCTCTTTCTGGAAGCTTAGCAGAATCAGTAAGCTTAGTAATATTAATATTCATATTAAAATTTCTCCCTTAATTAATCTACATGCAAAACAATCTGTTCAAGCTTTCTAGTTTGAGGAACATCAATAACTCGCTGATTAATGCTGCCTCTCCATTTTGCCTGTAAATCTATCTTATCAATTTCAAATTCTCCGTCAACCAGAACATCGATATATTCCATGATTTCCAAAGATTTTATTTCCTCATAGGTGTAGCCAGTGTAGAGCCAGACGGTCTTGCCGGGAAACCTCTCCCTAATTTCCCGGGCAAGCTCCGTCACTTCTTTTCGATTTCCAGGAAATAATGGATCACCTCCACTAAATGTGATTCCTGAAATATAATCTCTAGACAATACTTCAAACAATTCATCTTTGGCTGCCTGATCAAACTTCAAGCCTCCATCCGGATCCCATGTGATGGGATTCTGACATTCTTTGCAATGATGGTCACAG
>JAFYYE010000064.1 GCA_017557715.1 Pseudobutyrivibrio sp. | reverse complement strand
GATATCAATGGTACTGTTGATGGTGTAAGAGATATTGCCGGTGGAGCAGATACCTGCGTTAAGTCCAACGACGTTGTTTCAGATGCCATGTCATCACTTTCAGCTATTTCAGAGGAGAATGCAGCATCTTCAGAGACTACAGGCGCTTCTGTTCAGGAGCTTTCAGCTACGGTTTCAAGTCTTGCTAACTCCGCAGATGATTTGAAAGACATTGCTGTTAAGCTTAATGAAGAGATTTCATTCTTCAAGGATGACACTGAATAATTATTAAAATGCTAAAATAGCTAGTTATCAATTTTGTTGATAGCTAGCTATTATTTTTGCCTAGAATTGGCCCTATTGAACCTTGGAGCGATAAAGAATATTATAATCATATCTTAAGAGAAAGGAGCAAGATAAATGAAAAAGATGATGCAGACAACTATGATGCACATGTGCATGCGTCGAATGCTTATCTCCCAGGCAGTTAATGATGGCCCTGGCGCGATGGCTTTTTGTCTTGCGCCTGTTACGGATTAAATCACTTCGATTTATGAGCCATTGCCTGGGAGTTTGAAACTTGGCAATGGTTTTTTTATTGTCAAAATCAGATATGAGGAGAGATATAGAATGCACGAAATAGAAATTAAGAATCTTTCAAAAAGCTTCATAGATAAGGATACAAAGGTAGATGCTCTTAGAGATATAAATCTTACTGTTGATAAGGGAGATATCTTTGGAATCATAGGAATGTCTGGAGCTGGCAAAAGTACATTGATACGATGTTTGAACTACTTAGAAAAGCCAACAGGTGGTCAGGTAATTGTCGAAGGGAAAGAATTAGGACAGCTTAATGAAAAGGAGTTAAGAGTTAAGCGTCAGGACATTGCTATGATATTCCAGCATTTCAATTTGCTTCAGCAGAAGAATGTTATAGATAACATAATCTTCCCACTTACTCTTCAGGGAATTAAAAAGAAGGTGGCAAGAGAAAAAGCATTTGAGCTTCTCTCAAAGGTTGGTTTAGAGGACAAAGCAAAGTCATATCCTTCTCAGCTTTCAGGAGGACAGCAGCAGAGAGTTGCAATTGCAAGAGCACTTGCTGCAGATCCAAAGATTCTACTCTGCGATGAGGCCACAAGCGCGTTAGACCCACAGACTACAGCATCAATACTTTCATTGCTGAAGGATATTAATAAGGAATACGGAATTACGATAGTTCTTATCACCCATCAGATGTCAGTTGTAAAGGCTATATGCAATAAGGTGGCAGTTCTTGAAGAAGGACAGTTAGTCGAAAGTGGAAGACTTGAAGAGGTTAATCTTCCAGAGGATAAATTCTTTTGGCTGAACAAGGAAAATGAACTGAAGAATAAAGAATTCGCTAAGAACAATTACGGCAAGGAGGTAAGAAACTATGTGGGATAGCGCAACAATTAACATGATATTAGAGGGAATTGTTGGAACAGTATACATGAGTATAGTTTCTACATTCTTTGGATATGTATTTGGCCTTCCTATGGGGGTACTACTTACTATTTCAGATAAAAATGGTCTTAGACCAAATCGTGCATTATATAAGATATTAGATGCAACATCAAATGTTGTTCGAAGCATACCATTTGTTATTTTATTGATACTTCTTATTCCATTTACAAGACTTGTAGTTGGAAAGAGTTATGGTACATCAGCTACAATCGTTCCACTTGTTATCTGTGCTGCACCATATATAGCAAGAATGGTGGAATCATCACTTAAGGAAGTGGATGATGGGGTTGTGGAAGCTGCAAAGGCTATGGGAGCTTCAAATATTCAGATTGTTTTCAAGGTGCTTCTGGTAGAAGCCAGAACTTCTCTTATCACCAACGCGACAATAGCACTTGGAACAGTTCTTGGATATTCGGCAATGGCTGGTACTGTTGGCGGTGGCGGACTTGGAGATATTGCAGTTCGTTACGGATATTACAGATATCAGGCAGATATTATGATCGTAACGGTAGTGTTATTAATTGTACTGTTTCAGATTTTCCAGAATACTGGAATGTTTATAGCAAGAAAGCTTAATCATAAGATTTAAAAAATACTAACAAGAAAAAAATAAGGACACAATAAAAATTACACAATAAAGGAGAAAAGAACTATGAAAAAGAAAATTTTAGCAGGATTATTAACAACAACATTTGCAGTAGCAGCTCTTACAGGATGCGGTAGCGCTGATAACACAGAGTCAGCAGCTGCAGAAGAGGTAACAGAAGCAGTTGATGAAGCAGTAGAAGCATCGACAGGTGAGCTTACAACAATCAAGGTAGCAGCTTCAGCTACACCTCATGCAGAGATTTTAGAGTTCGCTGCACCACTTCTTGAGGCAAAGGGCTACAAGCTTGATGTAACAGTATTTGACGATTATGTACAGCCAAACCTTGTAGTAGAGTCTGGGGAATTTGATGCAAACTACTTCCAGCACGTACCTTACCTTGACAGCTTTAATGAAGAACAAGGCACACACCTTGTGGATGCTGGTGATATTCACTATGAGCCATTTGGAATTTACCCAGGCACAAAGGCATCTCTTGATGATGTAGCAGACGGTGATGTAATCGCTATTCCAAATGATACAACAAACGAGGCTAGAGCACTCCTCCTTCTTCAGGACAATGGACTTCTTACACTTAAGGAAGGTGCTGGTCTTACAGCTACAATCAATGATATTGTAGAGAATCCAAAGAACATTGAGTTCCAGGAGCTTGAGGCAGCACAGGTTGCTCGTGTAAAGGATGAGGTAGCATTTGTAGTACTTAATGGTAACTATGCTCTTGAGGCAGGTTTTTCAGTAGCAAATGATTCTATCGCATATGAGTCTTCAGATTCTGAGGCTGCAAAGACTTATGTAAATATTATTGCAGTAGCAGAAGGCAATGAGAACAATGAAGGCATCAAAGCATTAGTAGATGTTCTTAAGTCTGATGATGTAAAGAAGTTCATTACTGATAACTATGATGGTGCTGTAGTAGCATTTGAATAATAAATCTTAGGGGACCGGGTGTCGCAGTTTTTTCTGCGGCGCCCTTTTTTAGTGGACAATTGTGGCCTAATTGATAGCATTTCTCAAAAAGAAAAAATATGAAAAATAAGTGTTGACTTCAAATTGTGATTAGTATAATATAACCACAGTTAGAGATAACTAATACAAAAAGAGAGACTGCTGGGATGAGCGAAGAAGTTTTTTACTTATTACAGACTATGGACAGAAAAAGAATTGAATTACAGATTGTCTTACAATGCGCACCAACAATCGCAGGTTTAAAGGCATCAAATTTCCTGATTGTTCCTAAGGATCAAGAAGAAAAGGTGAGACTTGTAATGAGATACACCGGATTGTTTTGTTACCGACTAGTGTACGATAGACATCGAGTTATCTTTTTGGTCTTTAATAAGCAGATGCTTTTAGAGTATTTATCCAAGGATGAGGTTAAGGCTTTTTTGAAGGAATGTGGATATGGAGATGATGCTTTTGGTTATTCACTTAGAAATTTCCAGGAGAGATATTCCGCATTTGTAAAAACTAGAAAAGATTTTCCTCACGAGGCAGGAATCTTCTTAGGATATCCTCTGTGTGATGTAGAGGGATTTATATCTAAAGGGGGAGAGGGGTTCAGAGCTTCTGGTTATTGGAAGGTATATGGGGATACCGAAAATACAATGAAGCTGTTTGAAAAATTTGATGATGTTAAAGATGAAATGGTTTGTATGCTTTCCGAAGGAAACTCCTTAAAAGAGATTATTCAATGTCAAAGTAGTAGCTATGCGAAGGCAGGTTGACAAACGATTTCAAATATTCAAAGAAGGAGAGAATAGGCATGAGTAAAGTAAATGTTGTATTCTGGTCACAGTCAGGCAACACAGAAGCTATGGCAAATGCTGTAGGTGAAGGTGTAAAGGCCGCAGGTGGCGAGGCAAATGTTGTTTATGTAGGCGATGCCTCTTTAGATGAATTAAAGAGTGCTAAGGCTTTTGCTCTCGGTTGCCCAGCAATGGGTGCTGAGGTTTTAGAAGAAGGTGAGATGGAGCCTTTCGTTTCAGATTTAGAGGGCTTTGTTTCAGGTAAGACTATTGGTCTTTTCGGCTCTTATGGCTGGGGCGATGGTCAGTGGATGCGCGATTGGGTTGATCGTATGACAGCTGCAGGCGCAACAGTTGTTGATGGTGAAGGTGTTATCTGTCAGGATGCTCCAGATGGAGCTGCTACAGAAGCTTGCAAAGAGCTTGGAAAGACACTTGCAGCTATCTAAAATGTTTTAATTTTGGTTATTTCTCATTCCCAAGTTTCTAACCGGGTTTCTTGGGAAGTTATTAGACTCCTTTTACAGCCTCCAGGTATGCCAGTGCCTGGGGGAATTTTTTTATAGAATAATGCTGGTGGCTTTTATAGTGAATATTTGCTGCATTGTTGCCAAATATTATAAAAAGCTTTAAAATTTAATAAGACAAAGACGTCTGCTTTTAGCGGGCGTCTTTTATTTTTTTCGGGAAGGAACACTAAAGTGAAAGACGGATTTATAAAAATTGCATGTGCTACACCTGATATAAAGGTGGCTGATACAGAGCACAATGCAGCTGAGATAGTAAGTTTGATAAAGGAAGCTGAGAGACAGGGTGTAAAGATTATCTGTTTCCCAGAATTAAGTGTGACAGGATATACCTGCGGAGATTTATTCCTTCAGGACGTATTGCTTAAGGGCGCAGTGAAGGCAGTGGCAGATATTGCTGGTGCCACTGTAGATTTGGATATAGTAGCTATTGTTGGATTACCATATCAGGTAAAAGACAAGCTCTATAATATTGCAGCGGTGATAAAAGGTGGAAAGGTTCTCGGAGCTACAGCTAAAAAGAACATTCCAAACTACAGTGAGTTTTACGAGCTGAGACATTTCACTTCTGCAGATGACAGCCTTATGGAAGAGATTAGCTTTGGTGTAGCAGGCTCTGCAATGCTTTGTAGTAATCACGTATTCGCCTGCAAAGAAATAAGCAATCTGAAATTCGGTATTGAGATTTGCGAGGATCTTTGGGTAGCAGATACTCCATCAGTACAATTGGCAAAAAGCGGGGCTACTATTATTTTCAACCTTTCAGCCAGTGATGAGGTGATTGGAAAGGCTGATTACAGAAGAAATCTTATTAAGGCAAAATCAGGAAGTCTTCTTTGTGCTTATGCCTATGCCGATGCAGGTGTGGGAGAGTCTACACAGGATATGGTTTTTGCAGGTCATAATATCATTGCCGAGAATGGTACCGTATATGCGGAATCAAAAATCTTTGATAATGAGATGATAATTGCAGATGTAGATGTGAACAGATTAGTTCACGAACGCAGACGCATGAATACATTTATCGTAAATACGAATTGCGAAAGTCATCAGTCAGAGTTTTCATTAAAGCTTGAAGATACAAAGATATCTTTTGCTCCATCTAAGACACCATTCGTACCTACTGTAAAATATGATTTGGATAGTCGATGTGAGGAAATCCTTACCATGCAGGCAGTAGGTCTTATGACAAGAATCAGACATATTGGTTGCAAGAATGTGGTTATTGGTTTGTCAGGAGGCCTTGATTCTACACTTGCCCTTATTGTTACAGTTCATGCCTATGACAGACTGGGACTTGATAAAAAGGGAATCCATTGCATTACAATGCCATGCTTTGGTACCACAGACAGAACCTACACCAACGCCTGCAGACTGGCAGAGGCATATGGTACAACACTTGAAGAGATTAATATCAAAGCAAGTGTCAGCCAGCACTTTGAAGATATTGGTCAGGATAGCAACAATCATGATGTCACCTTCGAGAATGGTCAGGCACGAGAGCGCACCCAGATTCTTATGGACAAGGCAAATATGCTTGGTGGAATTGTAATTGGTACGGGTGATTTATCGGAGCTTGCCCTGGGATGGGCTACCTATAATGGAGACCATATGTCAATGTATGCTGTTAATTCATCAATTCCAAAGACACTTGTAAGATGGCTGGTAGAATACGAGGCAAACAGAACAGATGGAATTCTCAGCAGTACATTAAAAGACATTTTTGATACACCGGTCAGCCCGGAGCTCCTTCCACCAGATGAGGATGGGAAGATTTCACAGAAGACCGAGGACTTAGTGGGCCCATACGAGCTTCATGATTACTTCCTGTATTACATGCTTCGTTTTGGATTTTCTCCATCGAAGATTTTTAGACTTGCACAAAAATCCTTTGAAGGTGATTACAGCCGTGATGAAATTCTCAAATGGTTGAAGAAGTTCTACTGGCGCTTCTTCACACAGCAGTTCAAGAGAAGCTGTATGCCAGATGGCCCAAAGGTTGGTACAGTAACCTTATCTCCAAGAGGAGATTTTAGAATGCCAAGTGATGCAGCAGTAAATCTTTGGATGAAAGAAATTGAGATAATTTAATAGAAAACTGTTGCATATTCTTTGAATTTCCGTATACTTTAATCAAACAAAGGCGTTTTGAGTCACAATTGTGGCTTGAAGCGCCTTTTTTATTTTTCAGAAAGGAGGCGAGAGAGCATGACAACATACGCAGACATTTTTAGTAAAAAGGAACGGGTTGAGGATATGGAAATCTATGCAGGTTCTGGGGCTGTTAATGAGCAATTGGCCAGGTATGGTGTTAAGTTTGGAATTTATAAAAACAATGAATTCAAAGAGCAGCTTTTTCCGTTTGATATGATTCCAAGAATCATTGATAAGGATGAGTTTACTTACCTTGAAAAGGGATTGAAGCAAAGAGTTGTAGCTCTAAATTGTTTTATTAACGACATCTATGGCGATAAGCATATTGTTAGAGACGGCATCATACCGGAGGAATTCATTTACGCCGGTAGCGGATACTTACCTCAGTGCGATGGAATTAAGCCACCAAAGGGAATATATGCCCACATAGCAGGTATTGATTTAGTTCAGGCGAAGGATGGAGACTGGTATGTTCTGGAGGATAACCTAAGAATCCCTTCAGGCGCATCTTACCCAATGATTGCGCGAATGATTTCCAGAAGAAGTTCACCGGATCTTTTTACGGGAAAACATGTTGAAGACAACAGAAACTATGCCGCTATGCTACGTCGTACTATGGACCATGTGAATGTGGGAGGACACACGGTCATCTTGACTCCAGGCAGATATAATGCAGCTTATTTTGAACACTCGTATCTTGCAGAAAAGACAGGTGCGCATTTGGCTTCTGGACACGAGCTGATAGTTGAAAATGATCACTTGTATTTTATTGATTATTCTGGACGTAAAGAGAGAGTAGGAGCTGTATATAGACGTATATCAGATGAATATCTTGACCCAATGACCTTTAGGAAGGATTCAGTAATTGGCATTCCTCACATTTTTGATATTTACAGAAAGGGAAATGTTGCACTTATCAATGCACCAGGAAATGGTGTGGCTGATGATAAGGGAATTTATTACTTTGTGCCAAAGATGGTGAAGTATTATTTGGAAGAGGAACCAATATTACAGAATGCACCAACCTATTTACCATATTACAAAGAGGATATGAAGTATGTGCTTGAGAACTTTGACAAGCTAGTTTTAAAGGATGTGGCTGAGGCTGGAGGATATGGAGTTGTATTCGGCAACAAGATGACTTCAGAGGAAAAGGAAAACTTTAAGACAATGTTGAAGAATGAACCACGAAGATTCATTGCACAGGAGGTGATAGATTTTCTGGATATTGACATTATGGAGAAGCATGAACTGCTTCCAAGAAAGGCTGATTTGAGAGCATTTGTGCTTATGGGAGAAGAGCCAATGGTATGGAAGAGTGGATTAACCAGATTCTCCAGAAATCCAGATTCATTTATTGTTAATTCTTCGCAGGGAGGAGGATTTAAGGATACATGGGTATTATCTCAGTAGAGAACACAGATAGATTATACTGGCTGGGCAGATACACAGAACGGGTTTACACAACAATAAAAGTCTTTGAGTCTCGCTTTGATTCAATGATTGATATTGATGATCTGGAGTACGAAAAGTTTTGTGAAAGCCAGGATATTCCTAATATTTATAAAAGCAAAGAGGATTTTGTTGCGCGATATTGTTTCTCGTTGGAGGATGAAAACTCTATTATTTCAAATCTAATGAGAGCTTATGACAATGCAATTGTCCTCAGAGAAGAAATCGGAAGCGAGTCCCTTTCCTACATTCAGTTGGCAGTATATGCAATGAATCAGGCATCACTGGGCAGGTCTCCACTTATCGGTTTACAGCACGTGACGGACAACATAGCTGCTTTTTGGGGAATGACAGATGATGATATAGAGGAATCATCTATAAGAAACATGATAAGAGTGGGAAAGCTTGTAGAACGAATCGATTTATATTCCAGACTCAAGGTGTTTCCAGAACGGATTCGAAAAGAGACAAGAAGACTTACTAATCGTATAGATAAAAGCACCATGCGGTACGACCATAAGCGGATGGCTCATGTAAATTATCTTGTACAGTTGGATGATTTGCCTTATGAAACGTTAACAGATGAGATTGAAAAATTGGTAGGTGATGAGCTTTGAAAAAGCTGCAGTTTGGCTATCATATGAAGCTTACATTTAGTGATTACGTGAGCAATCACAGGTTTTCGCTTAAGTGTGTTCCCCATGATACAGATTTGCAAAAAATCGTAAATATGACAGTGGAAGTATACCCGGATAATGTGACCTCAGAAGATTCGGACGCATACGGAAATATCACCTTATTTGGGTATACAAATGAACTTCATGACTGTTTTGGATTTGATGTAAAAGGCATTGCAGTAACTGGTAAAGAAGAGTACGAGAAGGCAGATGAACTTCATAAGATAGGTATATTTAAGTACCAGACTCAAAAGACAAAACCGGGGCTCAGAATATTGGAGTTCTACCAGAAATTAGATTTAAAAAGATTTGGTAGCGCCACTGATAAAGCCACAGCCATCATGGATAGCCTCAGTGAAGCCTTTCAGTATGTTCAGGGGATTACTGATATGGAGACAACAGCGGAGGAGGCATTTACTGGTGGCAGTGGAGTTTGTCAGGATTATGCTCATATCATGCTTTCACTTTGTAGAATGGAAAGAATTCCTTGTCGATATGTGGCGGGAATGATGATGGGCGAGGGACTTTCTCATGCATGGGTGGAAATATGGGATGAACATAAGTGGCGTGGCTTCGACCCGACAAATCACAAGCTGGTGGGAGATGAATATATTAAAATTTCGAACGGAAGAGATTCAACAGATTGTCTCGTAAATCAGGGTATATTCACGGGAAATGTCAGTCAGATGCAGGAAATTAATGTTGTGGTAGAAGAGGTTTTTGATGAATGGAATAATAGAATCAATTGAAGATGTGGTACGACTTTCCCTTCCAGTGGATGAAGAATTCGTAATTACGAAGCACAGGCTGATGTCATCTAAAAAGGAAGGACTCAGACGAATTTGTATAGTGACCGGAATTCATGGAGATGAACTTGAGGGACAATATGTCTGCTATGAGCTGTCAAGGCGTATTAGAGAATGCGCAAGCAGCTTAAACGGCATAGTAGACATATATCCTGCCATGAATCCCTTTGGAATTGATTCTATAACCAGAGGAATTCCAGCCTTTGATCTTGATATGAACAGGATTTTTCCAGGAAATTTCGAGGGAGATATGAATGAGTATGTGGCATCAAGAATCATCGAGGAACTGGAGGGAGCAGACCTTGTAATTGATATTCATGCCAGCAATATTTTCCTGACGGAAGTTCCACAAATTCGTATAAACGAATTGAATGCAGATGTGCTTGTTCCAATTGCCAAAAGAGCAAACATGGATTTGATTTGGGTACATGGAGCAAGCACAGTTCTTGAGT
Organism: Pseudobutyrivibrio sp.; assembly: GCA_017557715.1. GTDB lineage: Bacteria > Bacillota > Clostridia > Lachnospirales > Lachnospiraceae > Pseudobutyrivibrio. Next base: position 4,482 of record JAFYYE010000064.1, on the reverse strand, counting down.
CTACACTTGCATATTCTCTTAACAGCAAAGGAACGAATACACTTGTTGTGGAGATGGGTGTGGGAATGAGAATCACAGAAGAATATGGAAATCAGCTTACAGACGGTATTTTTTCTCTTATGAGCGAACTGGGAATATGGACTGGAGAGGTGCCTGAAATAAGAAATGCTATAGTAGCATATGACGCCGATGGAGAAGATGTATGCTATCTCAACGCTCCTTGTTCTGGAATTTACATGAAGGAAAAGGACCATGGAAGCAGGGTGAAAAAAGGAGAATCTGTAGGCAAAATTATTAATCCATTAAGTGGGGCTGTATTGGCAGAAATAACGGCTCCTGAGAAGGGGATGATTTTTACAGTCAGGGAATACCCAGTAGTTGAAGAAGGTTCTCTGATGGGACGAATTCTCAAAGAAAAAGTATAGGATGCCGAATTTCATCAGAAATTCAGCATCCGTAACTGGCATGATTTTTGGATAACAAAAATCATGTCTCAATTTATTGAGATTTCCGAATGCATTTTCTTATTTTGCATTCGGAAACCTATTATTGGAGAATCAGGTATGAAGGAAGAAACTATTTATTCGTTTAACGGATTATACAGAGACGGCTTCCGGGTGAAGGGCTTTAAATTTGGAGAAGGTGAAAAATCAGTCTGCATCGTTGGAAGTCTGAGAGGTAACGAATACCAGCAGATATACGTGTGCAGCTTGTTGATAAAGGAACTAAAGAAGCTTGAAGAAGCGGGAAAGATTAGGCAGGGCAAATCAATCATGGTAGTTTCCTGCGGAAATCCATATTCTGTAAATATCAAGAAACGATTCTGGAGCATTGACAATACAGATATAAACAGGATGTTTCCAGGATATGATAAAGGCGAGACCACACAGAGAATCGCTGCAGGAATATTTAACCAGATAAAGGATTACAGATATGGAATTCAGTTTGCATCCTTTTATATGCCAGGGCATTTTGTGCCGCAGGTAAGAATCATGAAAACTGGAAATGAAAACGTGGAGATGGCGAAGGAGTTCGGATTACCATTTGTGGTACTTCAGAACCCAAGACCCTTTGATACAGCAACCCTAAACTACAACTGGCAAATCTGGGACACCTTTGCCTTCTCTATTTATACTTCCAGTACGGAAAAGATAAACAGGAAAAGCGCCAGACAGGGAGTGGATGCAGTCCTTGCATTCCTGGAAAAAGAAAAAATAATAGATTATGAAAACAGTCAGGGATGTCAGTCTAAAGTGATTGACAGTAATAATTTTATTAGTGTCAGAACCAGTTCGGCAGGCTTTATGGAATCGCTGGTTCAGGCAGGAGATGTGGTTATCAGGGGACAGGTAATGGCACATGTCACAGAGCCACTAACAGGTGATATCATCCAGACTGTGACAGCACCGGAGGATGGCATCATAGCCTTTGAATATGATAGCCCGATAGTGTATCAGAACACAGCGGCTTTTAAATTGATACCATTATAATGATTGCCAAATGTTAAATCTAAATTGTATTGACATTAATGGGCATAACTAATAAAATACAGAAAAATATATTTTGCTTTCGACAAAGGCGTCGCTATTTTTAGCGGCGCCTTTTTGCGTATTCATATATGCATTTCGAAAGTGAAATTACCAAGGAGGAAATGTGATATGAAAAGATCTAAATTGTTTGGAATCGCTCTTGGATGTTTGATGACTGTGAACCTGATTGGCTGTGGTGCGTCTTCATCGTCCTCTTCAACCGGCTCAGATGCGGCATCAGGAGATACTATAAAGATTGGAATCTTTGAGCCAAAGACAGGTGAGAATGGTGGCGGTGGCGCACAGGAAGAATTGGCTATCGAATATGCGAATTATGTTCGCCCAACTGTAACTGTTGGAGGTAAGGAATATAAAATTCAACTTGACTGGCAGGATAATCAGTCAGATAAGACAGTGGCAGTTACAGCTGCACAGAAGCTTATCGCTGACGGCGTTGTTGGAGTTGTAGGTGGATACGGTTCAGGTGTATGTATAGCAGCAGGTTCTTACTATTCCAATGCAAAGATTCCAGCAATCGGAACATCCTGCACAAATGCAAATGTTACTCTTGGAAATGATTACTACTTCAGAGCATGTTATCTTGATCCATTCCAGGGCGAGGTAATGGCAAACTGGGCATACAGTAATGGCTTCACAGAAGTAGCAACAATCGATAACATCGGTAACGAATATACATCAGGTCTTGTAAAGACCTTCACAGATTCATTCACAGCTTTAGGTGGTACAGTTGTAGATTCGGAAACATTCCAGACAAACGAAAGTGATTTTAAGGCTATTCTTACAAACATAAAGAACAGCGGTGTTAAGGCTGTATTCGCTCCTACTGATTATCTTTATGCGCCACTTCTTTTGAATCAGGCTCATGACTTAGGTCTTGATGTTCAGTGGATTGCAGGAGATACCTGGTATTCAAACGTTCTTATTCAGGATGCTGGTGATAATGCAAATGGAGTTGTAGCTGATACATTCTATTCAGAGGGTGGTAATCAAGAATTTGATGCGGGCTTTAAGGAATGGCTCAATGCAGATGCTTCAAGAAAAGCAACAAACCTTGATACAGATGCAATTGTAGGTAACCACGCAGTATCTTACGATGCATACATGTTGTTATGTGACGCTATCGAAGCTGCAGATTCATTAGAGGGTCCGGCAATTAGAGATGCCTTGGCAGCATTGGATGAGAGCGAAGGATATGCATGTGGACCATATAAATTTGATGCTAATGGTGATGCCATTAAAGATACATCTTACATTTGCCAGATTACCTCTGGTGAATGGACATATCAGAGTACTGAGACAGTACAAAAATAGCATTTGAATGCTAAATGGGGCTGTGCATTACACACAGCCCTAAAACTATAGATAAGGTGGAAAACTATATGATTTCATATTTGTTGCAGCAGCTTTTGAATGGATTATCTCTTGGAGGAGCCTATGCACTTATAGCTATTGGTTACACTATGGTGTATGGAATTCTTAGGATGATTAACTTTGCTCATGGCGATGAATTCATGATGGCAGGATACTTCATGATTTTTTCGTTAGCTGTTTTCCCTTGGTATTTTGCGATACCTTTTGTCATTTTATGCACAATCGTACTTGGTGTAGTAATCGAGAGAATAGCCTATAAGCCACTTAGAAGTGCACCTCGTATGTCAGTAATGATTAGTGCCATAGGAATATCATATCTTTTACAGAATCTTGCAAACTATCTTTTTACAGCGATGCCTCAGAGCTATCCTCAGATTGATATCCTAAAACATGTTTATACATTCGGAAATATAAGTGTTTCCAGAGTAACTATAATAGCCCCAGTGCTTACCATAGTTCTTACATTCCTACTTATTATGCTTGTAAACCATACTAAACTTGGTATGGCCATGAGAGCCTGCAGTAAGGATCAGGAAACTGCAAGAATCATGGGTATTAAGGTTGATAACATCATTACAACGACCTTTGTAATTGGATGTGGCTTGGCAGCTGTAGGTTCTATTCTATATTTCACAGACCGCAATACAGTTCAGCCTTATTCCGGTTCACTTCCAGGATTGAAATGCTTTGTCGCAGCAGTCATAGGTGGTATTGGAAATATTCAGGGTGCTGTTATTGGAGGATTTATTGTAGGTATCTGCCAGATTGTCATCACGGCTATGGGTTATTCAGTATTTAGTGATGCTTTTACCTTTGCCTTGCTGGTACTTATTCTTATATTCAGACCATCAGGTTTGTTTGGTGAAAAAGCGGTACAGAAAGTGTGATGTAGTCATATGAAAGTAAAAGAGAAGAGAAACTTAATACTCAGCATAGTAGCGGTTTTACTATGCTGTTTATACTTATTTATTTTGGAGTCTGATAGTGTGGTTCATTCCTATGCAATTACCATTATTGAAAGAAGCTGTATTTATGCAGTGGCAGCAGTATCCATGAATTTAATTATTGGATTCACTGGACAGTTTTCACTTGGAACAGCTGGTTTTATGTGCATTGGAGCATATATTACTGGTGTCTTAACTATTCCTGTAGAGATGAGAGACCAGATTTTCTACCTGTATGGAATGGCATCATGGCTACATGATATCAAGCTTCCACTTATTGTAACTCTTATTTTATGTGCAGTGGTCTGTGCAGGAATTGCAGCCTTGATTGGCTGGCCGGTGCTTCGTTTGAAGAGTGATTATCTGGCAATAGCAACTCTTGGTTTTTCAGAGATAATAAGAGCGATTTTTGGCTGGGATGGCTTGGGAAAAATTACAAATGCATCTTATGGAGTTTCTAATATTCCAGAGTTTAAAAGTATTTTTGAATGCGTTATTATTTCGGCTGTCTGTATTGTTATTATGATTCTTTTGGTGAACAGTAGTTATGGACGTGCTTTTAAAGCGATTCGTGATGATGATGTTGCTGCTGAAGCTATGGGGATAAATCTATATAG
>JAFYYE010000063.1 GCA_017557715.1 Pseudobutyrivibrio sp. | reverse complement strand
ATTCCTTATACTCCCGTTTGTTATGGCTTAGCGTAGCCTGTTCTGCGTTCGTAAGTATTCTTGTTCTTATTTTCTTTGTAAGAAAAAAAATCCATTATATCAACGACGTTACTCAGGGAATCAGAATACTTGAAGGCGGAAATTTAGACTATCAGATTCCTGTGAAAGGAAATGACGAAATATCACAGGTGGCAGATAGTCTTAATTCCATGCGTATATCCTTGGCCCAGCAGATGAAAAATGAAAAGCAGGCCCTGCAGGCTAATAATAGCCTTGTTACTGCTCTTTCTCATGATTTGCGCACACCGCTTACCACCCAAATGGGTTATTTGGAAATCCTAAAGGAGCATCATTACAATTCTCCTGAGGAATTGGACAAGTACATTAACACAGCTTTAAACACCTGCCATCAGATTAAAGAAATGTCCGACCGTCTCTTCGAATACTTTTTAGCATTCGATCCTCACCCAGAACGTCCAGCAGAATCTTTGGATGAATATGATGGCGTAGCACTTTTCATGCAACTAATCTCTGAGCTTGCTCTTCCACTTGAGGCGCAGGGCTTTAGCTTTGAAATTGAAGATCCAATGGAAACCTTTAATATTCATGTAAATATGAATGATATGCTTAGAGTCTTTAACAACGTATTTACGAACATAGATAAATATGCTGACGAAACATCACCAGTTAAAGTTCGTATTTTCCATGATGATGAAAATGCTGTGCTTTCTATATCAAATGAGATTAGAAAGAAGCCTCGCAAAAATGAAAGTGCTCAAATAGGACTTATCAGCATTTCCAGCCTTATGAAACGGCAAGGTGGTGCCAGCAAAACTCGTACTTCAAAAGACAACTTTACAATTGAATTAAAATTCCCTATCTTTAATTAAGAGACATTGATTTGAATTAGATGAGTAATTTGTGAACTATCTGTGAATTCCGTTATATTTTGAAAATATTTTTAAAAATCAATTGACTTTTATAACTTTAAGGTGATATACTTCACAACCGTGCGAATAAATTGTTATTTCGCATGGTTGTTTTTTTATGTTTTGATAATTCCCCGAAAGGATTCGAGGAACCAACTACATGGAGGTAAATTAAAATGGTAGTTCAACACAACATGCAGGCGTCTAACGCTTCAAGAATGCTCAGCATTACAGCTGGAAATCAGTCAAAGTCAACAGAGAAGCTCGCTTCTGGTTACAAGATTAACCGTGCAGCTGATGATGCAGCAGGTCTTTCTATTTCAGAGAAGATGCGTAAGCAGATTAGAGGTCTTTCACAGGCTTCAACAAATGCTGAGGACGGTGTTTCTGCAGTTCAGACAGCTGAAGGTGCTTTAACAGAAGTTCACTCAATGCTTCAGAGAATGAACGAGCTTGCAGTTCAGGCTTCAAACGGTACTAACAGCGAGTCAGATCGTTCTTCTATCCAGAACGAAATCAACCAGCTCACAACAGAAATCGATCGTGTTGCTGAGTCAACAAAGTTCAATGAGACATATCTTCTTAAGGGTTCAAACGGAACAAAGAAAGTAACTATTAACGCTCATGATGCAGGTCTTGATGGAACTCTTACACAGAACACAGCTAAGGCTACATTCACTATGAAGGCACTTAACGGTGGTGACACAGTTACTATCGGTGGTACAAAGTACGAAATCGGTGTAAAGGATTTAGCTTCTGCACAGGATGTTGTTGGTCTTAAGTCTACTAGCACAGGTTCAGTAAAGATTGGTGATAAGTCATACGAGCTTACAACTGGTGATACAGCTGTAAACGAGTCTAAGCTTAACATTAAGGATCTTGCTACATTTGCTACAGAAGGTACAAAGATTGAGTACAACGGAAAGTCTGCAACAATATTTGCTAAGGAGACTGATACAACGTCTACAACTGGTATCGTTGATAAGAATAATGTAAATCTTATCGATGCTAAGCAGGCTTATAAAATGGTTGAGAACGAGCTTCAGGCTGCATCTTCAATCGGTGCTACATCTAAGGCTGCTGGTGCTGTTACTCAGACAGAAGACACTGCAAACAAGACTATTAAGTTTTCATTCGACAAAGGTTCAGCTGAGGTTCAGAACGATCTTACATTCAACCTTCATGTTGGTTCTGATGCTGAGATGACAAACAAGATTGGTGTTACAATCAACGCTATGGATTCTACTGCACTTGGTATCAAGGGTCTTAACGTAGCTGACGCTACAGGTAAGGCTGCTACATACGCAATTGATGCTATCGCTGATGCTGTTTCTAAAGTATCTTCACAGCGTTCATCACTTGGTGCTATCCAGAACAGACTTGAGCACACAATCGCTAACGTAGATAACGTAGTTGAGAACTCTAACGCTGCTGAGTCACGTATCCGTGATACAGATATGGCTGAGGAGATGGTTAACTACAGCAAGGAGAACATCCTTGCTCAAGCAGGTCAGGCTATGCTTGCACAGTCTAACCAGGCTACACAGGGTGTACTTTCTATCATTAGATAGTCATAACCCAATAATCAGCTAGTCAAAAAGGGCATAACTATATAGAAAAAAGGAGTGAAATCCCCGTGATTTCACTCCTTTTGTTTTTCCCATAAAAAGAGAAGAAGTTTGGGGCTGATCCAAACTTCTTCTGCGTAATGTGGTGATAAATATCCAGAATAAAGATTACATGCATTACCTACGTAATTCTTTATCGTTGAGATAAGTATATTATAATTTTTAATCTAATTCTTATTATTTTTTGATATCTCATTTATCAAATTTTGACTTCGTCAACAAACAAAGCTCTGTACTCACCTGGAGACATTCCCTTTTCTGCACGGAATACTCTGTTAAAACTAGGAATACTTTGGAATCCAGAAAGCATTGCTATTTCTGTAAGCGGTCTGTTATCCACAATCAAAAGTTCCGTGGCCTTTTCCATCCTAATCATGTTCAACCACTTACTGTAATTCATGCCTGTTACGCTCTTAAACATTCTTGAAAAATAATCCTTACTAATACCTGCCATCTTAGCCATAGTAGCTTGTGACAAATCATCTGCAGTAAGATTATTCTTTATATAATCTGTAACAGAAATCATTCTACGCATTATATCTTCGTTATATTCATTATGGTCAAGATTCTTTATTTCAGGAGCGAACTCATTTTTATGCTCGTCCAAATGAAGGGCTATCTTCATGAGAAGCATACAGCATTTAAGCTCTTTATCCTGTGAATCGGAATAGAATATCTTCTTCATTCTATGGATAATGGTAGTCAAACGTCCCACCAATTCCGGATGAGAATTAATACAAAGCACATGAAGATTCCTATAAAAATGTATTATTCGCTGAAGGTCAAATAAGGAATTCATAAATTCATTACTAAACTGAATAACTATAGATTCCTCCAAATTACAATCAATAAACTCATGCATTTCACGAGGCCAAATCAGAATTATATCCCCTGATGTCAGGCTGTAGGTGTCCTGATTAACTCTGACTATCTGATTGTCCCCTGGGCCCAGTAATACAATCTCACCGTATGAATGCCAATGTCTTTTATAACTTCTAGACTTAGCACCCATCCCAAGATTAAATGCACTTTTGCTAGCAAAATCATATACTTCGTACTGACTGAAATCCATATTATTGTCCCTTTTGTTTTAGAAAGAAATTCGCCT
>JAFYYE010000062.1 GCA_017557715.1 Pseudobutyrivibrio sp. | reverse complement strand
ATTCCAACGACGAGGAAGTAGACTGGCGTAAAATGACTGATGAAGAATGGGAAAAGCTCTTGGCTAGAATTGATGCTGATATCGATGACATGGTAGAGCGTGTCAAAGAAGAATCACAGGAAGCTAAAGAAGAACAGGTCAAAGAAGAATTAGAAAAAGAGGCAGTTGAAAGTTAATTCTCTATTTCTTCTGATGATATATGTGTTGCTCTGCTTTTTCAAATAAGTGGAGCAGCCAGAATTGGCAGGCAATGCAGAAAGGAGCTTTATGTCAGTATGTAATGTTCTATCTAGTTATGCTGTAAACACTAGTATGCAATATAATAATGCATCTAGTCTTATCAGCAAAACCGAAGCACAGTTTAAAATTACAAGCCAATCGTCATCTTCAGGCGATGCTGTGCTTGATTATTATCATAATCTATGCTCAAATTTTCCAGATATGTCATTTAGATTATCTGATAAGGAAGAAGAATTAAAGCATATGAACGATAGACGTCCTTATTTTGGCTATAATGACAGTCTAAATCAAGTGGGCGATAATTATAGTGAATTAGGCCAGATTAGTATTGATATCGATGTGGCTGTTATTCGTAAGATGCAAAATGACCCTAGTTTTGAAGAAGAAGTTTTAGCTACTATAGAAAATATCAAAACGTATCATGTGGCATATCAACAAGAGGCAATTAACAGTGGCATGCCGTATATGGATTATTGCTTACAATTGGAAGGTGATGAACTACAAAAATCTCAAGGTTATTATTCTTCAAAATATTCTACTGAAGAAGAACTTCGAAGAATGTGGGATGCTGAAGAATACCAAAGGAAAATGGGACAGTATTTCGAGGAACAGAAAGCTGAACTTATTGAAATCTACCTAAAAATGACTGAGAGTTGTATTCTTAAAAAAGATGAGCTTGCGCCTTCTGAACAGAGTAAAGAGGAACAGCGAATTGAAAATATATCAAAAGCAACTCAGCAGGTAGAGGATGAATATGAGTATGCTATTTCGAAACATGAAAAAATTGAGCGTGTTGATATTGCTGATGTGTTAAATGACCGTAAGGGAATTGGATTAACAAGCTTTCCAGTATCTTCTATGACCAGTGCTCTTGTTGGAGCATATATCCCTAAAGAAAGTACAGAGCAAGATCCTATAATCCAAGTAGACTATAAAGTAAACGGAGAACGACATGTCTATAACATTCACGTCAATGATGTGGACCCTACAAATGCATCGGATATGGAGATGTTTGCATATTTAACGTATCAAGGATACATTGGTAATAAAATCCCTGGTGCTATCAATAATTGGTCTGCATATAAAACTATACGACGCGAAGATGATTTAGATACTTATGGCGAGTTCCAGCAATTACTTGGTGAAAAGTATTTTACTAGCACAAAAAGCAATGCTATTGCCATGATAGAAAGAGTTTATTCTTGGATGAAGAACATAAATCACTCTGATGCCAAGGTTCAAGCTGGATGGTGCGAGGATTTATTAGCCATGCTTAATCCAGTAAATGATACTCTGGAGAACTACGTTTAGGAGGAATTCTATGGTCATTGATAGCGTTTCAACTTATGCACTTGAAATTGCTCGTCGAACCTCCACTCAGGGTGTACAAGTAAATTACGGAGCATTCGACTTTATTCTAAAAAATGAAGAAGCCTTTGTTAATGAAGTTGCACCTAATGTAGAATCCGGTCAGAGCATCAACGGAGCCGATGGATTAGAACGCGTTTCATATATGCATTTAATCCAACTAGATATCGTAATTGAGGGATATAAAATAGGCGAAGAAAATGGCGTTCCTCAATACAGATACATCACCACACAATACGGAAAAATAATTTCCGATAGAACTATTTAAAGGGATTGCACATTGAGAAAAAATCCCTTGCTATATATTATTTACTAGGGGATTTTTTGCATTTACTATTAAAAATCTTCAAATCTAAACCACTCACATAAATATTTAACCGATACATATATCCGAACCCTACTCATCCCTAAAAGATGAAACAATTAACCTTTTCGGCACTGAAAAATAGCAATACTTTCAACATTAGATACGGTAACGACATGGTAGAAGCTTTTTAATCGCTGTTCTAGAGAGGTAATTGTATCAAAAGGTTTAGTGAAGAACCCACTTTTTATATAAAATTTGTTAATCATCTTATCAGTGTGTAAGTTTGAGCCTTTAACATAAAAACATCCGGTAAAGATGCCTCCTGGTTTAAGGACTCGATATGTTTCACTGAAGGCAGCTTCTTTATCTGGAAAAGCATGGAATCCATTTAGGGAAATTTTATCTCAGTTTTCCTATCTGACATTGGTATTCCTCCGTTATTTAGCCAAGCAATATCCAGGATAATAAAGCCGCAAGGACTGGATATAATATGATAGTTAGTACAATCTTTATAATCCAAGTTTTTGTATGAATGTATGGCATTAGATCTTCTGTACCAGGAATGAACCACGCTTCCGTATGACCAACCCAGTACCAGTCAATAAAGCATCTATCAAAGATACCACAAACCATATACATGATTAGTAGTTGGATAAAACCCTCTGAAAAGGTATTGGTATCATTAATATAAATCATCATCATTGGCGCTATTATTACTAGTGCTGCCATTAATACGATTGTTGACCAAAGTAAATTTCTTTTTATTTGTTTCTCAGTAATTAATCCCATTTCTACTACTCGTTCTTGAACTGGTCTTTCGTAGTAATGGACACCACCGACAGGGCTATTCTTGATGTTAATGACGCATACTATTAGTAAAACGAAACAAAGTACAATCCCCTCAATAATTGATAGAAGCATAATTTTTTCCCCTATTATCCCAAACCAATATCTAGAGCCATCATGAGTATGAATCCCACTGCAAAAGAAATTGTTCCGATATTCGAATGCTCACCCTCAGACATCTCTGGGATAAGTTCCTCTACCACGACATATATCATGGCTCCTGCGGCAAAACTCAAAAGATATGGCATCAGCGGAATAAACAATCCTGATGCAGCAATGACCAAAAGTGCACCTATAGGTTCAACAATTCCGGATAGAACGCCATAAAGGAACGTCTTCCCTTTGGAAACTCCTTCACCTAGAAGAGGCATTGAAACAATTGCGCCCTCGGGGAAGTTCTGTATTGCAATACCTATTGCCAGCGCAAGTGCACCTGTAAAAGAGATTGTGCTGTTTCCATAAAGCCAGCCCGCGCACACTATTCCTACCGCCATTCCTTCAGGAAGATTATGGAGTGTGACTGCCAAAACGAGCTTTGTTGTTCGCTTAAGACCGCTCTTAGGCCCTTCCTCATTTTTATCTAGATGCATATGAGGTGTCACCATATCCATTATCAAAAGGAAAAGCATTCCAATTCCGAATCCGACAGAAACAGGAAGAAATCCAAGTTTTCCCATTTCTGCGGTCTGATCAAGCGCAGGAAGTAGAAGGCTGAAAAAAGATGCGGACACCATTACTCCCGAAGCAAAGCCTGTCAGGGCTCGTTGTATCTTCTGCCCCATTTCTTTCTTTAACAAAAATACACTGGCAGCGCCGAGCGATGTTCCTAGGAACGGAATGATGATTATATTCCACATAGCTTGCAGCTCCTTTCCATTGGTAGAACAAATATTTCGCTATATCATTTCAAAAAATCGAACAAAAAATTTAATAATTTGTTCGATTTACAAACGCAATCATCGGCTATATTATATATACGAATATTTGCAAGTATATGTTCTGTTTTTAAGAGGTGATTCCATGTCAAGTGCTGATGACGCTGCACAATTCATGCCTTTTGCCGCCTTGAAAGGTTATGAAGAAGCGCTTAGAGCAAAAGAAAGAGTAGTTGTAGATAAGGTCGAGCTTTCCGAAGATGCTCTTGATTATTTAGACTACCAGTTAAATAATATAAAGGTCGGTGATATGATAGAAGCAATCTATTATGACGATGGTGCTTACCTAAAAATCCGCGGCCTTGTTTCAAAGATTAATCTCAAAGCAAAATACCTAACCATTGTAAGAACCGATATCAGCTTTGATGATATTAGAGAATTAAGGTTTTAAGATAAAAATGATTTTCCATAATAAGTGCGGCCATTGTTCTTAGAGGCTATTTCCACTCATCTTGGATAGGTATTTCTTTAAGCTGGAGATCTTCTCCTATATCATCATTGCGTATATTTCTTAAGCTAATTATTTCTACACCAAATAATACAACCATTACTATTATAACGACCAGCATCTCTTACCCTCCTTGAATTCATGAAATAAAAGGTATAAATCACCACTGCGAGTGGTACTTACTATATCGGGATTCCGATTCCAAGGATAAGATGATATTCTGCACAAAATATCAGGGTAAAAATTCTACTTGCAATTTTGGTTATATTCTTTCTCTAGTGTATTTACTAGCGTAAGACGGCAACCTCCCATATCTTTTTAAACAAAATAAACGTAATTTTCTTTTCTAGGTACGGCTGGTTTAGCAGGTTCTTGTGCGTATCCGAGAGCACAGTGCCCGATACCTTCGTAGTCACCTTCAATACCGAGCTTTTTTAGAAGATTCTTTCCAAACTCTGAATCAAATTCTTCTTTAGCTCGGTGAATCCATATGCTTGCTACACCTAGGCTTTCGGCAGCGTTCATTAGATTACCCATTACAAGGGAACCATCATATACGTGTGTAGGTACTGCTTTATCTGCTAGAACAACAAGAATTGCAGGGGCACCATAAAATGGATCGAAACCTTTTGGCCATCCGCCAATTTTTCTGTTCTCTTCAGAAATTTCATCTCTGAGTTTTTTATCAGTAATCGCAATAATTATAGGGCTCTGTTTACCCATTCCTGTAGCTGCATATGTGCCTGCTCGTACGATTGCTGTTAAATCTTCGTCCTTAACAGCATCTGCTTTAAATTTTCTACAGCTTCTTCTTGATTCAAGAACCTTTAATGTTTCATTCATTATATAATCCTCCTGTTATGTATTAATATTAATTACGT
>JAFYYE010000061.1 GCA_017557715.1 Pseudobutyrivibrio sp. | reverse complement strand
ATTCAAACTTATACTACTATTTATAGTAAAAATAGTTTCGCTTATAAGTTTTTTTGCAGATGTATAATACAGTATAAATAAACTAGCCATGTATCCCCATCCAAAATTGAAATGCTCTCCTTTAGCACCCTTTTCATATAAGAAAACTACAGTTAATAATGCTACAAGGTACAGTATCCATGAAAACTTATATTCATAATCCTTTTTTAATTGATTATGGTTAAATAATAAAACAATCAACGGAAATCCTATAGCTAATACTACCGCCAACAGCAAATTATTTGTATATAATCCCCAGGCATTCATAAAACCAATACCTATTCCTTGTTCGCCTGAATATACTTCATCGCCATTTATATATACAACAATATATTGATATAGCATGGCAATTATTGTAGGGATATAAATACATGCCAATATTAATATTTCTTTAATAACAGTGCCCTTATATTTAAATATTCTCATCAACTCCCAAATACCCAAAGCTAAAAAATGTATCACTGCATAGCTTGGCTTTGTTAATGTTGTAAGAAATAAAAATAATCCTGTGAATATCCTATCTTTTATATTTCCATCTTCAGTGTTCCTATCAAATTCCTCTAAGACCTTAACACAATAATAAAAAGCTAAAATCATAAAAGGTCTTGCTGCAAGGAATGTTCCATTATGCCATGGATTAGGTGTCCAGACTCCTAAATAGTAATGTTCAACACCAAGCTTTTTAAAAAATTCAGAAAAAATCATTGAAACAAAAAATAATGAAACAGACACAACTGAAACAACTATACTGTCCCCTAATTCTCGTCTGTATAACCAAAAAACGATAATAATTGCAGCGACATTAAATAGTGTAAGCGAAAGTACCATCGAATATTTTGGATTCGACAAGAGCATATTAATAAATGCTCCTGCCTTAAATAAAATTGGATAGGGGAATAAATATCCTTCAGCTTTTCCGCACATTTCCTCAATATAAACATTTATATCTGAATCATATCCCCTATCCGCATACATCGCCTGCCTATAAAACAATACAGCGGTAACCAAGGTTGACATTGTCAATAAAACTAAAAACACTATCTGATTAAGATTCAAGTTCTTCTTTTTCATCTCAACGTCCTTTATCAATCTTTATTTTTTACTATAGAAATTCTTAACTACCGTAATTACTTTATTTCTATCTTCATCAGTTAATCCATAATATAGTGGTAATCTGACTAAGCGCTCACTCTCTCTAGTTGTATATATATCATCACCATCAAATCTACCATACTTCTTACCAGCAGGTGCTGAGTGAAGTGGTATGTAATGGAATACCATAAGAATGTCATTTTCCTTAGCAAAAGAAATAAGAGCTGTTCTTTCCTCTAAATCTTTACACTTAAGGTAGAACATGTGAGCATTGTGTGTGCAACCTTCTGGGATAGTTGGAAGTTCTACTAAACCTGCATCTGCAAGTGGCTTAAATGCTTCATAATACTTATTCCATGTGTTCATTCTATCGTCAAAAATCTTATCTGCCTGTTCAAGCTGACCATAAAGGTACGCAGCATTAAGCTCAGATGGAAGGTATGATGAACCAGCTTCTACCCAAGTATATTTATCAATCTGTCCTCTAAAGAACTTTGCTCTATTTGTACCCTTTTCACGAATAATCTCTGCTAATTCTGTATTATTACTATCCTTAATTAAAAGAGCTCCACCTTCACCCATAGAATAGTTCTTTGTCTCATGGAAAGAGAATGCACCAAAATCACCAATTGTACCAAGGGCTTTTCCCTTGTATGTACTCATAATACCCTGCGCAGCATCCTCTACTACTTTAAGATTATGACGCTTAGCAATATCCATAATTGTATCCATTTCGCAAGAAACACCTGCATAATGGACTGGAACAATTGCCTTTGTCTTATCAGTAATAGCTGCCTCAATCTTTGTCTCATCAATATTCATAGTATCTGGACGAATATCAACAAACACTACTGTTGCTCCTCTAAGAACAAAAGCATCTGCTGTAGAAACAAATGTGAATGAAGGCATGATAACCTCATCACCTGGCTGGATATCGCACAAAAGAGCCGCCATTTCTGTAGCATGAGTACAAGAAGTTGTAAGAAGCACCTTGGCTGCACCAGTCTTCTCCTCTAACCATGCGTTGCACTTCTTAGTATACTCACCGTCACCGCAAATCTTATGCTTTAAAATCGCATCCTCTATATATTTCTTTTCTGTTCCAACGTATGGAGGTACATTAAATAAAATCATTTTTATTTCTCCTTTTCTAATTTGTACTTTGACCTATATATATATAATAAAAATACAACAAACCACTTAATAAATGAGCAAGCATAAAAATCCATTCAATACAAACAACTACTCGATATCTAACTCCATTATAAATTAAATACTTTAGATTTGTATCATTGATTAACAACAATAAGGATGATACATAGACAATTAACAAACCAATCATGTATCCCCAAAACATATTACAA
The DNA here is from genome assembly GCA_017557715.1 of Pseudobutyrivibrio sp. GTDB lineage: Bacteria > Bacillota > Clostridia > Lachnospirales > Lachnospiraceae > Pseudobutyrivibrio. Next base: position 3,193 of record JAFYYE010000061.1, on the reverse strand, counting down.
TGATCTTCACGGACACCCGTTTCATACAACAACAAAACAGATACTAGCCCTACTAAGTATATTTCCCAAGAGAACGCATATAACCTATTTTTAATAATTTCTCTATAGTGAATTATAAGCATTACAAATGGAAATAATGCAGCTAAAATAATTGCCAACGGAATATTATCACAATATTTCCATCCTCTAAAAAGCTCTACACCAATCCCCGATACTTCCTGAAGGGGTTCTGATGTTTCTGCTTCTTCCCCATATATTAAATAATTTTGTCTTATTAGAACTAATAATGTCGGTAAATAACATAAGCCCAACAAAAAGGTTGCTTTAATATTTCTAAATTTTGTCTTAATTAATCTATATAATAAGACTAAACTTATCGCGCCCCCATGGATAAGCGTATAACTAGGCTTAGCCAACGTAACCAAAATCATTGATATAATCAACAGAATATACTTTACATAATTTATACCTTGTTTACTATATGCTGTTAACTCTTCTTCATATTTTTCTAATGTCTTGGCCCCAAGAATGAAGGCAACAATTGCAAAAGGCTTACAAGTTATATATGAACCACTATGCCACGGATTAGGACTCCACACCCCTAAATATCTATAATGGATTCCATATCCATATAAAATGTGTGAATACAGCATCGATACATAAACTAATGCAAAAGCCATAAATGTGGAAAGCATCTTTTTCTTGGTTTCAACTTCAAAAAAAAACTTTGCAACTACAATTGTTAACACGTTATACAAAGTGACTGTTGCAGCCAATGCAACGCCTGCATTATTATTGATAGAAAGAATTATTTTTGCCGTATCTGACATTATTGGATAACTATCTATAAAAAAAACATTTCTCCATTTATCAATAATATTTGCATATGTATTTAAATCATATCCTTCTAAAAGCGTCTGATTATGAAATACCTTATACATGTAAAAACTTGTTAGAACTAATAGTGTTAGAAATACAGTTATATCGGCTATATATAAATACTTTTTTAGTAATCTTCTCATAAATCAAATCCTATACCATATTCTAGTAAAGCTTTTCTCATATCATCTATCTCATCCTGTGTTTTTTCATAAGTATTATACACAGGATGCGTTTCCAACATCTTTCGATTTTTTTCTATATAGTCATCATAGGTTCCAACCACTCTTGCTGGATTTCCTACTGCAAGACTATTACTTGGAATATCCTTCGTTACTACAGATCCTGCGCCTATAATAACATTGTCGCCAATCTTTACATTTGGCAAGATTGTAGCATCTGCCCCAACGAACACATTGTTTCCGATATCAATTCTACCTACTCTTGAATATCCAAGTGCCCTTTTTGTACTGGCATCATGAGTAAGTAATCGTGCAGCACTTATCGTAACATTGTCGCCTAGTGAAATTAAGTATGCATGAGGATAATCTATTGCTGATGTACCCACAAAACAATTCTCGCCTATTCTCATGCCCCTGCGTCTAAGTTCCTCGATAGGAAGGACTCCGCCATGAGCCAACTGGCAATATAGCCTTTTAAATACATTCATACTCTACCTCTTAAAACGGTGCGGGCATTCCATCCCTCAAATGGAACAAGAAATACAGCAATCCGCACATTGAAAATACTAATGCAATATTTTGAATATATATCAATACCAATGCCAGCTTGTTTTCTTTGGCATCTGTGCCAAGTGCAATACATAAGCACATGTAAATTGGTATTAAATACCTGAATGAAATCTGGATTCTCTGGCTACCCTCCACTGGTGTGAAACGCATCAAACATCCAACAAAAATAGCAAATAAGCATGCTAGCAATCCAAGTGCAAGGAAAATATATTGCCATTTCTTTAAGCGGTTCCCTTTGCCGGCAAATAATCCAACCAAAAGCACTGCTAACATTATAAGCACGCAAGCCATAGGTACTGCTGCATTAAGCATTACATGTCCCAGCTCACTACCTATTACATGCTTTATATTATACCAAAAATCAACCTTAATTCCTTCCCATGCAAACTTTAAGGTCTCCAGTTTGTGTTCCATAAAGTATTCAATGGTGTATGCTTCACGGGTTCTATCCTGCTCAATACCTGGGTTGTCTGCATGCCACACAAGCAAACGAACAACTTGCCAATAGTATTTTACAACAATCTTTCTACCTACAACTGCTGCACCTGCTACAAGCACTGCTAAAATTCCGTACTCATACCATTTCTTGCTAAGCAATACATCTGTCCACCATTTTTTCAGTGGAATCATGAAAATCCAAACAGCAAAGAGAACATACACTGTCTTATTTGGAATCAACATCACTACGCAGCCTGCAAGAATAATCAAATCCCACGCATGTAATTTCACATGGGGCTGACTGTAGTACATGCAAAGTGTTAATAACGCTAATGAAAACAAAATGCTCATGTTGTCATAAGAATATGACGAACACAAATGCAATGTGGTTGGAAATAATGCAAATGTAAAAAACTGAAGCTTACCACTTGGTAAAAGCTTTAGTGCCAACCATCCTGCAAATATAAGTGTAAGGGAATTCATAAATCTTCCCATGAATATTACGCCTGCAAAACCAAAGCCTAAAAGTCTGGCGATGGTAATACCTGCTGCAGATACCAAGTATCTAGAGGCCTTTGCTGGAGCAATTCTACACTCCACATATTCCTGCTGATCAGGATAATTCTTAATCCAATTTCCCTGAGCCAAAACAGGATACTGATAAGGGAATGTTACATCCAAATATGGGAGCATATTGTAATCCTCTGCTCTCATGTAAAAGAAGGATTCGTCCTGCACCCAGCTCATAAGGTTGCTGGTGTCAGTGCTAAGATTATGATCCTTCATGCCCATCATAATGTTTGAACAATGATAAGCACTATAATAATGAGCCACCTCATCAACACCTGAAATAGGCGGCATTACTAATTGCATGCAGAAAGTCCAGCAAATTGAAAGAATCACGAACAATCTTGGATACGACCACTGCTTATCCTTAAGAATAAGCCTCAGCATATATATGACAGCTATAATCATAACCACCATAATTACGCCAAAATATACATCTGTTCTTCCTGGCATAATCTTTCTGAAGCAATGCCTGAAATAAAAAAATATGGTATAGATAATTGCGACTGCCGCAGCTACTATCGCCGCAAGTTTCACCGCTTTATCCTTATTCATGT
>JAFYYE010000060.1 GCA_017557715.1 Pseudobutyrivibrio sp. | reverse complement strand
GTTAGCATCTGCGCTGCTCATAGGATGGGTGTATTACGATGAAGAGTTTTCGGTGGTAGCCGTTGTATTGTTTGCTTTATTTTATTCGCTTTCGCTTATATCGTTTTTATATGCAGCACCAAGATTTTGGGATATCGTAGTGGATGGAGATGATATAACTGTTATCAAATGTTTTATATTTACAAAACATGTAGAATTTTCGAATTTAGATAGGGTTGAGATTGCAAAAAATAATTATATAAAAGTATATAAAGATGGTAAAAAGTGGGCATTCTTTTTAATTGATCCAATGATGAAGGGAAAGAATAACTTTCTTAAGCGAATAGAAAAAGAAGGCATTAAGATTGATGACAAGAGGTAGAAATATGTACATTGATTATATTGAAGTATCGTTACTTATCTTAGTTTTAGTAGTTACAATTCTACTTATAATATCTAATAGAAAGGATAAAAATCAGTCACGTGATACATCTGCTGTAGACACAGGTGTTTTTTGTATTAAAGAGCCTAGGCTTGTTAAGAATATTTGTTGCATATGTTGGGGGGGATATTCTATAGGGGTAATTGGAAGCTTTTTCTCTTGTATATGGACCGGTTTTACACTTGGGAATATTCTTACAGTACTAGGTTTTCTTAGTTTTGAATGTTTGGGTTTGTATTGTTTGTTGAGAACGAAAAACTGGAGAATAACTGTTAATAAAGAACAAATAACATATAGAAATTGGCTTGGTTTTACGAAAGAATATACTTTTAAGGAAATAACAGTAAAGCAAAAGAAAAATTCCGCTGTATTGGCGTATAAGGATGGCAAGAAAATATTTAGTATTGGTACAGAGCTAATTGAGTTTGCAGATTTTTTGTGGTGGGCATATAGATATAATGTTGTAGAAAAGTAAAAAACAAACCAGCGGAAAACAGGGTAACAACCCAAAAATCCGCTGGTTTATATTATCTACACTAATTAATACTTTAACTTGCTAAAGCGTTATGTTAAAATTAAAGTCAGTTTTTAACAGGAGGAAGTAGTATGAAAAAGAGATTATTATCTATGTTAATGATAATGGCATTGGCAGGGGCTACTTTGGCAGGATGTGGTAGTGCTTCATCAGAGGAAGATGCAGCAGACGGTGCCAAGGTTTATAAGGTTGGTATTATCCAGTATGTTGATGATGCATCCCTTAATCAGATTGTTGACAATCTTGAGAAGCAGCTTGATGCTATCGCAGAGGAAAAGGGTGTCACCTTCAATTATAAGGACTACTATTATAATGGTCAGGCTGATTCCACTACAATCAATCAGATTGTGACAGAGCTTATCAACGACGAAGTGGATGTGCTTGTTCCAATCGCTACACCTACAGCTATGATTTGTCAGTCTGCCACAGAGGAAAATCAGATTCCAGTTGTATTTGCAGCAGTATCAGATCCTGAGGGCGCAGGTCTTGTTGCATCAAATGATGCTCCAGGGGCAAACATCACAGGTACATCAGATGCTCTTAATACAGAAGCTATTCTTGATTTGATGATGGAGCAGGACAGAGATTTGACAAAGGTTGGTATCCTCTATGACAAGTCACAGGATGCTTCCACAGCGCCAGTTAAGGATGCAAAGGCTTATCTTGAGAAGGCTGGCATCGAAGTGGTAGAGAAGACAGGTACAAAGAACGATGAGGTTATGCTTGCAGCAGATGCTCTTTGTGCAGAAAAGGTAGATGCAGTTTTCACACCTACCGACAACACAATCATGACAGCAGAGCTTGGTATCTATGAGAAGTTCATCGAGGCAGGAATCCCTCATTACTGCGGTGCTGATTCCTTCGCGCTCAATGGTGCTTATCTTGGATATGGTGTAAACTACGCTACACTCGGTGTAGAGACAGCCAATATGGTGGCAGAGGTATTATTGGATGGCAAGGCTCCAGCATCTCTTCCAGTTAAGACTCTGGACAATGGAACAGCTACAGTTAATACTGAGACAGCTGCAGCGCTTGATTTAGATTACGAAAAGCTTCGTGATATGTGTGATGGATTCGTGGAAATCCAAACATCAAAGGAGTTTAAATAAAAATAATTAGGGGTTTTTAATGTTATGACTGGTATTTTTACAGTTTCGATTTTTCAAAGTGCTTTAGAACTAGGGTGTATCTATGCCCTAGTTGCTTTAGCACTTTTTATTTCTTTTACAATACTTAATATTGCAGATTTGACCACAGATGGATGTTTCACTTTAGGGTGTGCAGTGGGGGCAATGGTCACACTTACAGGTCATCCATTCCTGGCACTTTTTGCTGCAATGATATCTGGAGCACTTGCAGGTTTTGTTACCGCTTTTCTCCAGACCAAACTTGGTGTAGAATCTATTCTTGCGGGCATTATCGTAAATACAGGATTATATACCATCAATATTGCGGTGATGGGATTCTCATCATTGATTAATCTCTTCGGATGCGACACATTATTTTCCCTTGGAAAAGATGGATTCGTATATACGATATTCGGAGATTGGTACAAGGTAGTTACAGTACTCTTGATTGTAGTGGTGATTGCACTTATCATCTGGTGGTTCCTTGGCACCACACTTGGTATGTCTATTCGTGCCACTGGAGATAATGCAGAGATGGTCAAATCATCATCCATCAATCCAACACTTACAATTACTGTAGGCCTTTGTCTTGCTAATTCCCTCACAGGTCTTTCAGGTGCACTGATTGCTCAGTACCAGAAGTCATGCGATATTAATATCGGCACTGGTATGGTCACAATCTCATTGGCATCACTTATAATCGGCCAGAGCCTGATTGGAAATAAGGGAAGCACAATTAGACGTATCCTTGGAACAATCCTTGGATCAGTGCTTTACAGATTTATCGTTGCAATCGCTCTTAGATTGTCTGTACCAGCGGAAGCTTTAAAGCTCGTGTCAGCAATCATCGTAGCAGTTGCTATTGCAGCTCCTTATGTTCGCCGCAAGGCAGCCCTTAAAAAGAGAGAGTTTGCAAATTACAGAGGAAATACAAAGGGGGTGAAGGAAAATGCTTAAGCTAGACAACATTTCAAAGACCTTCAACCCAGGCACTGTCAATGAAAAGACAGCGCTGACTCACCTTAGTCTGGATTTAAAGGATGGAGATTTTGCTACAATCGTTGGCTCAAACGGAGCGGGCAAATCTACCATGTTTAATGCCATCGCTGGCACATTCATTGTGGACGAAGGAAACATTTATCTTGATGGGGAGGACATCACCTTTAAAAAGGAGCATGTTAGAAGCAAGGTAATCGGTCATCTTTTCCAGGACCCACTGAAGGGCACTGCACCAAGCATGACCATTGAGGAAAACATGGCGCTTGCATATCTTCGTGCCAGCCATTCTTCCAGCCAGTATTTTTCAAGAATCAGCGGCAAAGACAAAGCCAGATTTAGAGAGCAGTTATCCCTTCTTGGAATGGGGCTTGAGGACAGAATGAAGCAGCCAGTTGGTCTTTTGTCAGGCGGACAGCGTCAGGCACTGACACTTCTCATGGCTACATTCGTCACACCAAAGCTTTTGCTTTTAGATGAGCACACAGCGGCTTTGGATCCAGCCACAGCAGAAAAGGTGTTAGAGCTCACAAAGAGAATCGTGGCAGAAAGAGGCATCACTTGTCTCATGGTCACCCACAATATGCATCAGGCACTGGAGGTGGGCAACCGCACACTGATGATGAATGCAGGTCAGATTGTCTTTGATACCGCAGGGGAAGAGAGAGCCGGACTTACCGTAAACGATCTTTTGGAGAAGTTTAAGGTAGGGGCTGGAGAAGAATTAGATAATGACAGAGTACTTTTGTCATAAAAAATTAGATAATTTAGTGCTTTAACTTATTAAAGTGATATGATATCATATTGAAAGTTAAATCATATCAAAATAAATTAGAACAAAGAGGTTTTAGTTAATCATGAAGAAGGTAGTTAAATTCGGCGGTAGCTCACTTGCAGACGCCGGCCAGTTTAAGAAGGTTGGCGATATCATTCGCGCAGATGAGAATCGTGTATTTGTGGTTCCATCAGCACCGGGTAAGCGCAACAGCAAGGATACAAAGGTTACAGATATGCTTATTGGCACATACGAGGCTGCCAAGGCAGGGAAGGATGTAACTGAAAATCTTAAAGCTATCAAGGCCCGCTATGATGAGATTATCACAGGACTTGAGTTAAAGAACTTCTCTTTGGATGAGGACTTCAAGCAGATTGCTGCTGATATCAAAGAGGATTTATCTTTGGATTATCTCGCAAGCCGTGGAGAGTATCTTAATGGAAAGATTATGGCTGAATACTTAGGCTACGATTTTATCGATGCCAAGGAAGTTATCTTTTTCAATGAAGAAGGAATGCTTAATTCTTACAAAACAGAAAAGACTATGGCAAAGGCTCTTGAGGAGCACCCTCGTGCTGTTATTCCAGGTTTCTATGGCTGTGGAAAAGATGGCAAAGTCAAGACATTCTCTCGTGGCGGTTCTGATGTTACAGGTTCTATTGTTGCCGGGGCAGCAAAGGTTGACGTATACGAAAACTGGACAGATGTTTCCGGATTTTTGATTTGCGATCCACGTATTGTTAAGAATCCAGTTGGCATGCAGACTATTACATACAGAGAGCTTCGAGAGCTTTCATATATGGGTGCTGGTGTTCTTCACGAGGATGCTATTTTCCCAGTTCGTTCTGCTGGTATTCCTATTAATATTAAGAATACAAACAGACCAGAGGACGACGGAACTTGGATTGTTGAATCTACAGCTCAGAAGAATGAATACGTTATCACAGGTATTGCTGGAAAGAAGGGATTCTGTACAGTACTTATTACAAAATCACTTATGAACTCTGAGGTTGGTTTCTGTAGAAAGGCACTTCAGGCATTCGAGGATAACGGAATCAGCATCGAGCATATGCCTTCAGGTATCGATACCATGACAGTTGTAGTTCACGAGGACGAGTTCATTAATAAGGAACAGGCGGTAGTTTCTGCTATCCACAGAAACTGTGCACCAGATTCTATCGAGATTGAATCAGACCTTGCACTTATCGCAGTTGTAGGTCGAGGAATGAAGAGCACACGTGGTACTGCCGGTCGTATCTTCTCAGCCCTTAGCCACGCAAGAGTAAATGTACGAATGATTGATCAGGGTTCATCAGAGCTTAACATCATCATCGGTGTACAGAACGAAGATTTCGAGGCTGCGGTGAAGGCTATCTATGATATCTTTGTTATGACAAAGCTTTAAATCAAAACTAAAAAGATAAGGAGTACACTTTAAATAGTCATAAAGTGTACTCCCTTTTTTGTTGGATTAGATAGTTAATTTATAAATAATATTATTCTTCTTCATCCATTTGGAACATATTTACAATGTCTGTAAGTGAAGCGATTGCAGATTCTGTATCATTGACTCTATCGTTTACTTCACTTGTTCCACTTACAATACCTGATGTTTTATCAGCTATGTCATAAACGCCGTGAGAGGATTCACTTACTGTAGCGTTTATATGATTAAGTGTTGTGGAAATACTTTCGATGGAAGATGACAATTCCTCTACACCAGTTGAAATTGAGCCCATGCTACTCTGGAATACCTCTGCATCGGAGTAGTACTGCTCTGAAACCTTTCCAAAATCAGCGTAGTCAAGAAGGACTGTATCCTCAAGGAAGTTTGTGGTATCCACCAGGCAAGATGACATCTGTGATACAGCGCTGTTAACCTCGCCAACAATTTCATCAATATTGCCTACAGCCTCACTAGTCTGCTTTGCAAGATTACTAATTTCAGATGCTACAACGGCAAAACCTTTTCCAGCTTCACCAGCTCTTGCAGCTTCAATAGAAGCGTTAAGTGCAAGCAGTGATGTCTGTGAAGAAATCTGCATGATTGTATTTGTAAGTTCGTTAATCTTTTCTACAGCCTTGGCATTCTCGATAGCCTCATCAGTCTGACGGCGTACGTTCTCATAAGTCTCTCTTGTACGTTCTGTAGCCTGCTTGGTGCTAAGCTTAAGGTCAGAAGCTCGTTTCATAATATCCTTAGAAAGCTGTGCTCCATTGTTAGCCATATCGTCAATATTGTTTGCCTCATCCTTGATAATAGAAACATTGTTGCTGATTTCTGATGTAGCAGCTGATGTTTCTTCCATAGAAGCTGCAAGCTCCTGTGATGTTGCAGAGTTGTCAGCGCACATGGTGTTTACATCATCGGCAGTCTTCTTTAAGGTAATAACGTTATCGTTAATACGGTTTTCAGTATCAGTTATATTTGTAACCATGTCACGAAGTGAATCACGCATTATTCGTACTGAATTAGCAATCATTCCAATTTCATCTTTGCGTTTAGAAAGTGCTATTCCACGTTTACTTGTCTTGAAATTGAAATGAGCAGTACGATCAATAATATTTGTTACATCACCTAATGGACGAAGCATCTTGTTGATGATGATGTAGAAAATAATCATATATACAAGTATTACAACAATGGCTGATAGAATGATTACTAGTCTAAGGGATTCAACTGGCTGCATAATTAAATTGTAATCGCCTGTGACTATTACGATAAATCCACAGCCGGTAAAAGCATAGCCAGCGTATTTTTTTGCTCCATTATATTCATAGATTACGGAACCACTACCAATGTCTTCAGGTGTTTCTCCGGACTGAAGTCGCTGTACAATACTTTTTACAGCTGCATTTTCAACTGGCGCACCAATCTTTTCTAGGGTAGGATGGTAAATCATGGTGCCATCGGAACTAACATAATACGCATAGGAGCCTTCTACTCCTTCGATCTTTACCTTTCCAAGTGGTCTGTCGAAGGTATCAAAGATGGTTTCCCTTTGGCCTTCAACATCAGCAACCAGCTGCGAGAAAAGATACTTCTCGATGATAGGACCAGTTAAATCATTGTATCCTTCCAGGGTAATATATCTACCTGTGGAATCCATGGTCGAATCAACTGTGCTGGCAGCTACTTCTGCCAGGTTTTTTGTATAGCTGCGGTAGGTTTCACTAAGGGTGTTCTTAGAGCTTCTTATTGAAATTCCGCCAACAGCTGTAATGGCAAAAATAACTATAATGTAAAATAAAATAACAATTTTAAATGCAATAGAATGAATAAATGGGACTCTTTCGTTCTTCTTGTTCATTTCATACCTCTTTATATTTCATTAAATTTATTGATTACGATACGAAG
>JAFYYE010000059.1 GCA_017557715.1 Pseudobutyrivibrio sp. | reverse complement strand
TACATGAACTTAGAGTATGAAAGTCCATTGATACGAGCTGCAGCATTGATACGAGCGATCCAAAGCTGTCTGAACTGTCTCTTCTTCTGCTTTCTACCAGCATATGAAGATGTAAGGGCACGCATAACTGACTGCTTTGCAACACGATACTGCTTGCTTCTAGCGCCTCTGTAACCCTTTGCTAACTTTAATGTTCTATTATGTCTTTTCTTAGCGTTTAATCCGCCTTTAACTCTTGCCATTTTAAATTCCTCCTAACCAAATAAATAACTATTCCAAACTCTATTTTAGAGGTATGGAAGTACTTTCTTCATGTTCTTTACATTTGTTGAATCAACGATTGCAGACTGACGAAGATTTCTCTTTCTCTTTGTAGTCTTCTTGGTTAAGATGTGGCTCTTGTATGCCTTGTTTCTCTTAAGCTTTCCTGTTCCTGTTACCTTAAAGCGCTTTGCAGCTGCTCTTCTTGTCTTCATCTTTGGCATGATAAATTTTCCTCCTGTATTACGATTTCTTTTCTGTAAGCACTAAACTCATTGAACGTCCTTCAATCTTCGGTGCCTTTTCCACTACTGCAACATCAGCAAGTGCCTCAGCAAAATCATCAAGAATATGCTTGCTAGACTGCATGTGAGCCATCTCACGTCCACGGAAACGAAGTGTAACCTTTACCTTGTCTCCCTTAGAGATGAACTTCTTTGCTGCGTTTACCTTTGTGTTCATATCATTAGCATCGATGTTTGGAGACATACGAATCTCTTTAACCTCAACAACGTGCTGCTTTTTCTTGGCTTCCTTTTCCTTACGTGCCTGCTCGTAGCGGTATTTACCGTAATCTACAATTTTGCACACTGGTGGATTTGCCTTTGGTGAAATCTTTACGAGATCTAAGCCCTCGTCATCTGCAAGCTTCTGAGCTTCCTTTGCTGACATAATGCCAAGCTGTTCCCCATTTGAGCTTATAACACGAACTTCTTTGTCGCGAATCTGCTCGTTAATCATTAAATCGCTAATGGTACTACCTCCAATAAATAAAAAAATAGTGGATACAGAATATCCACCATAAATCATCACAAACAAGGTTTGTGTGAAATATAAGACCCGAGTCACTATAATCATAAGTGCTAAGGTGAGAGTGGATACTCTACTTTGTTTTCACAACATAGGTAATATAACATGCAAAACCGCTGCCGTCAACAGTTTATTTAATATTATAGAAAATATTTGTAAATAACTTCAGCAACGCCTGCATGATTATTATCATTTTTTGTAACATAGTCTGCGACTGCTTTAAGCTCATCTCTACCATTTGCCATAGCAACACCAACTCCAGCAACCTCAACCATGCTTATATCATTTCGCTCATCTCCAACTGTAACTACATCAGAAATAGGGATGTTTAAATGAGCTGCAAGCTTTTTAACACCATCGCCTTTTCCTGTGCCCTTCTTAACATACTCAAGAAATGCATAATGAGAGAAAAAGCTTTCGAATCTGTCATCAAACACATCTGCATGACTATCCTTAAATGCCTGCAGGTTCTCTGGATGATCATAATCAATAGCAATAAGCTTTGTAATATTTTTATCCTTAAGCTCATCTACATTATTAAGATATACAAGCTGCTCACCAGATAATTTTTTGTAGCTTTCGATAAACCAGTTATCATTGAATGTATAAATATGAGATGCATCAAATGTTACACAAGTAAAACCACAATTAAGCACCTCAGAAATAACTTCTCTGGCATCAGCATTATTCATATAATCACCAAACAATGTAACATTGC
>JAFYYE010000058.1 GCA_017557715.1 Pseudobutyrivibrio sp. | reverse complement strand
TATGAATTATTATATGAGATAGAAAGAGGAGAATAATTTTGGGCAGATTTTTTAATAGCAGATTTTTTGATGGCATTTCTAAGATTACAGATATGCTAATTATTGGATTATATTTTTTAATATGTTCTATTCCTATTATCACAATAGGAGCCAGCCTTACAGCACTGTATTATGGAATTCATAAGTGTGTGTATAAGGGAAGGGGATATACTTTGGAGTTTTTCCACTCATTTAAGGAGAACTTTAAGCAAGCCACATTGTCATGGATTATTTTTATGGTAATGTTTGGAATACTCACCGGAGATATCTACATTACAAAGAATGTGATTAGTCATGATAGTCCTTTTGCAGGAATGTTTATATTCTTTACAGTGCTTTTGATTCTTACAATTCTTTGGGCTATTTATCATTTCGCATACATAGCTCGCTTTGCAAATGGATTTAAGGAGTCCTTCAAGGTCTCAGGAATATTCATGATTTTAAATATTGGATGGAGCATAGTGCTTCTTGGAGTGCTGATTCTTTTAGGACTCTTAGCATATCGCTTCCCTATCTTCTTAATATTTTTACCTGGTATGGTTGCTTCAGCTGTTCACCCAATTCTGGAGCGGGTCTTCCGTAAATACATGTCCGCGGAGGATTTAGCGAAAGAAGATGACAACGTAATATATTAAATACATTTATAGCCCTTCTCAGTTGAGAGGGGCTTTTTTGCAGCTAGAAAAAGTTGGCAAGCGCGAGCAAATTTATTGTTGACACTAAAAACATGGTGTGCTATAAGTGTATTAGAACAGCTAATACAGTAGAATTGTGAGGAGGTATTAGATGATCCATCTAAATTATAGGGATTCTAAGCCTATATATGAGCAGATAAAGGATGGCCTAAGGCGCCTTGTGGTGTCTGGGGCTGTGAGGACAGATGAAAAGCTTCCGAGCGTGCGCGAGCTAGCCACTAGCTTGTCCATCAATCCAAACACAATCCAAAAGGCTTATAGGGAACTGGAACAAGAAGGATATATTTACACAATAGCAGGTAAAGGTAGCTATGCAGCACAGCGCGCTGATGTTGCAACTGGGAGGAACGAAGAACTTATGAGAGAATTAGATGAGATAGTTAAAGAGCTGCTGTATCTTTGTCAGGATAAAGATATTCTAATTAGACGTATAGAGGAATTAGCGAAGGGAGGGGCAGAAAGTGATTCAGGTAAATAACGTAACAAAGAGATTTGGAGACTTTGTTGCCCTGGACGACTTGAACATGCACGTAGAAAAAGGTGCCATTTATGGTCTTGTTGGTCCGAATGGTGCAGGAAAGTCTACAATCATTCGTCACATTTGCGGTGTATATAAACAGGATGCTGGCGAGGTGCTTATTGATGGCCAGCCAGTGTATGAAAATCAGGCAATCAAAGGAAAGTATGCGGTGATTCCTGATGATATTTTCTTTTTTACTCAGGCAAATACTTTGGATATGATGAAGTTTTATAAAGATATGTATCCTAAGTTTGATGAGGCATTGTTTAAGAAGATTTTGAATTGTTTCCCAGCCATTAATCCAAAGAAGATGGTTAGAACTCTTTCAAAGGGTATGCAAAAGCAGGTGGCATTTATGCTTTCAATTGCAGCTCGTCCAGAGCTTATGATTTTGGATGAGCCAGTGGATGGTCTTGATCCTGTAATGCGCCGTCAGATTTGGAGCCTTATTATGTCGGATGTGGCAGAGAATGGACTTACCGTTCTTGTCAGCTCACATAACCTTCGAGAGCTGGAGGATGTGTGTGACCATGTAGGAATTATGAATAATGGAAAGATTCTTATCGAGCGTTCACTTGATGAGCTTCAGACATCCATTACAAAGATTCAGATTGCATTTGATGGTGATATGCCAAAGCTTCCAGATGAAATACAGGTTTTAAAGAAAATTACAAATGGCCGTGTGCATACACTTATTGTCAAGGGAGAACCAAGAGCTGCAGAGCAGGCTATTAGCCAAATGAATCCACTTCTTATGGATGTGCTTCCACTTACCCTTGAAGAAATATTTATTTATGAGTTGGGAGGTGAGAACTATGCAGTCAAAGACATCATTTTTTAACATGGCATTGTTTAAGAAAAATATAAGCAGAACTTGGATAGTAGGACTGTTGTATTTCGTTCTCCTTCTCCTTATGCTTCCGGTATATTTCATTATTAATACCGCAAATCATGGAGAAGATGATTGGTATACTCAGATGGGCTATACCATGGAGATGCGCTTGTATGAGCACATCAGTCTTATGCCAACAGCTTTGCTTGGAATCATTGTTGCTATTATCGTGACGGGCATTACCTTCTGGTATCTATTTAATAGAAGAGATAACTACATGATGCATGCATTTCCAGTTAGCCGAAAGAGCATGTATTTCACAGGCATTTTATCGAGCCTTACAGTGAGCCTTGTGCCAGTGCTTCTTGCATCAGTAATTATGACTATTGCAGCAGTTGCTGAGGGCGCAGGCGGAGTGAGCTGCATATGGTACTGGGCATTAATAGTGGCAGTGTCCACACTTTTATTCACAGCCATAGCCATATTCTCACTTATGACTACAGGTCAGCTTGTTACAGGTGTTATTTTTTACTTCATTTTCAACTTTCTGTATCTCATGATGGAAGTTGCTTTTAGAATGACAGCAAGCCTTTTGCTATATGGCCTTGGCGGGGCAATGAACGGAATCAACTATAAGATATGGACACCTGTTTTATACATTCCAGTTCATGCAAAGATTGAATCAAACATCATCTATGATGACATGTACTCAAAGGTAATTGAATTTGGGCATGAATTTATAGGTGGACCATTACTTGCAGGATATGCGGTATTTGCAGTAGTGCTTATCATCGTATGCTATCAGCTTTATCGCTTTAAGAAGCTTGAGACAGTACTGGATTTCATCGCAGTACCATTTATAAAGCCTATCTTTTCTGTTGGAATGTCGTTTTTCATTTCAATGGTAGGCGGAGCTTTTATCGCAGGAATGGTGGAGGCACTTACACCTCTTACCTATGATGGAAGATTTGCAATTGCTATTGTATCATCACTTATTTTGGGAGTGATTATCTACTTTGCAACACAGATGCTTATCGAGAAGACTCTTCGAGTATTCTGCTTCAAGAAGGCAGTGCACTGTGGAATCTACACATTAGCAGCACTTGGTATTCTTGTTTGCATGAGACTTGATGTGATTGGAGTTGAAAATCGAGTTCCAAAGCTTGAGGATATTCAGTGGGCAGGTATTCAGGTAGATTATACAATGGTATTCACTGATGAAATGGATATTGAAGCATTCCGTCAGCTTCATCAGAATTTCCTTGCTGATAAGAAGGAGCTTAGAAATATTAATTACAACTATCCAGATGTTGATGGCAAAACATTTACAATACGCTACAAGCTTAAGAACGGTGATATCTTGATTAGAGATTACCCAGTCATAAATACAGAGGCATCTGTAGTAAGTTCTGAATATGTAGCTGCTACACAGCCAATCCTTGATTTCATAAATAATCCAGGAAGAATCAAGGAACACATCATTGGAAATATCTGGAATAATTGTGAGATAACCAGCATGAACTTTGGTGGAATCATTCCATATGAAGCTGGTGATTACACAATGGAGTATAACAGCTTTGATGAGCTTACAACTGGTGAGAAGAAGGAAAAGTTTAAGAGAGTCTACAATGAATTCCTGAAGGATGTTGATGCAGGAAATGTATTCAGACAGGATTTTTCAGGATACGATTATATGTATGAAGAAAAGCAGAAGAAGACTTTCTACAATAGCTTCGACTTCACAGTTTATAACAAAGATATTAATTACTTCTCAGATACAGATACATTCTGGGATTACAGCAATGGCAGAGATATGACCGCAATGCATGAGCAGACAATTTACGCCGAGCTTAATACAGACTGTACAAATACTCTTGAAGCTTTAAAGAATGAAGGCTTCTATGAGAATGAAGATGTTATTATGACAAATTACGAGTTTTCAAAGAAATATGAGAACTACGAATATTAAAATAGCTTATTTCTTATATCTCTAACCGATTTTCTCTATATTAGCCCTGAGGACCTCTCAACCTCAGGGCATTTTTTTACGATATAAATGGTGAGAGGAAAGCCTAACAAAAAAATTTTGAAATTTTTGTTAATTTTTTTTATTATTGCTATAAAGTTTTACTAAATTGTTCCGATAAATGGAGTGTAAAGAAAAAATGGTTCACTAAATACCCAAATTAAGGGAGGAAAGGAGTGTGGCGATATGCGTATAGAGGCTTACAATCAGGTAGCACAGCTCTATCAGTCATCAAACACTAAAAACACTACACAGGCTGCAAAGACAAACGGAATGGGCCGAGACCAGGTTCAGATTTCGTCAACAGGTAAGGATTACCATGTAGCAAAGGCAGCTGTATCTGAGGCGGCAGATATCAGAGAGGATCTAGTTGCAGATATTAAGGCTAGAATCAAGGATGGTACATACGAAGTTAGTACAGAAGACTTCGCAGAGAAATTATTGTCTCAGTTCGGTCAGATTTAGTTTTAGTGAGGAAGAATGCGTGGCTAGTTTAATGGATGAATTGCTCTTAACTATGGACGGTGAAACAGAGCAGTATGAAAAGTTAATTAGTCTTAATGGAGAAAAGAAGGATTCTATTATCCATAAGAAGCTTGACGTACTGGAAGCTATTACCTCTCAGGAGCAAGCCATTGCAGACTCCTTGTTGGAGCTTGAGAAGAGACGTGCAGAGTTACTGCGACACATTGCAGCAGTAATGGGACATGATGGGGAGCAGATTACCGTTTCATGGATGATCGATAATTTGGCGAACCAACCTGTAGAGAGAAAACAATTAATGACTGCCAAGGGCAAATTGAAAGCAGCAGCAGACAATGCTCAGGTGCTTAATATTCAGACTCAGAATCTGTTAAAGCAGGCCATTGAAATGGTGGAGTTTGATATCACCCTTATCAAGAGTGCAAGGCAGGCACCACAGACTTCTAACTATGGCAGGAATGCAGAAACTACAGGAGATTTGTTAGGTAAATCGGGATTTGATGCTAAACAGTAGGAAAGGGATGTCCTTAAAGATTAGCAAGCTTTAAGGAGGACCTATGGCTAATAGTTTTGGTAGCTTATACGTTGGAGCATCTGGCCTACAGTCAGCATCACATGGTTTAAATACAACAGCTAACAACCTTACGAACCTTAATACCGAAGGTTATGTTCGTGAGCAGGTTGTTTATGAAGATAGAAATTATCAAAAAATAGGTGAAGCCGCAGTGAGTACACAGTATCGTGGACTCGGTGTGGAAGTAGGAACGATCGTCCACGCTCGCGATATCTTTTTAGATAAAGCATATCGAAGTGAGAATGGGCGACATTCTTTTTATGACGCTAGTTCAGAAGCAGTGCAGGAGGTTATCACTCATCTGCAGGAGTCTGACGGTCAGGCTTTTGAGGCAGCCATCGAGAATTTCGAGGAAGCCTTTGAAGAGTTTGCCAAGGATCCTTCAGATACTGTTAACCAAAACCTTGTATTGCAGAAGGCTAGCCTTTTTTTGGCCCGCGCACAGGCGGTTGAAGATGGATTTGAAGATTATCAGACCATTATCAATTCTAAAATCTCTGAGAAGCTTAATCGAATCAATGAGATTGGAAAAGAAATGGTTAAGTTAAATGAGAGAATACAGGCGATAGAGGCAGCTGGTGTGGAGAAGGCCATGGATCTTCGAGACAAGCGAGACCTTCTTATCGATGAGCTTTCAGGCCTGGCTCGAATCACTTATCGTGAAGACAACATGGGTGTAGTTCATGTGGAGTTGGAACAGGTAGAGTTTGTTGACGAGGTAACCTATCATCCAGTAGGAAATCTCACAGATAGAAAGACCGGATTTGTCACACCTTATTGGCCACATCTTTCAGAGATAGTTGACGCCAGTGACCCAAGTAAGAATTATTATTATCCAATATTTGATTTAACAAGCGTCAGCGCAGAGCTTGATTCGGATATTGGACAGGTGAAGGCTCTGTTAATGGCAAGAGGTGAAACCTGGAGCGATTATAGAGATTTCTACGATGAGTTTGGCAATTATATTTCTGCAGACACATATCAGAAAGGCGTAGCCAACTCAGTAATGATGAATTCAGAGGCGGAGCTTGATACACTGGTTCATCAGATGGTTGTGGAAATCAACAATTTATTTAGCCCACTTACTGACGTGGCAAGCTTGTACGAAAATGTGAATATTACAAAGGCTACTTATGTTGATTATAAGGGTGAGACAATCGAAGTGGATGATATGAGCAAGCTACGAGTACTGGACGAAGCAAACTGTCCACTTGGTGCAGATTTGGAGATGCCACCAAGAGAGCTTTTCGTAAGAAGTGCATGCGACCGTTATACACAGACGACAGTCACTTTCACAGTGGACGATGGAAACGGAACAACACACGAAGAACAGAAGACATTTTACGTTTATAACGAAGAAGATATCAGCGATGCAAATACCTGCTATACATTAAAGAATCTTACTATCAACGAGGAGCTGGTAAAGCAGGAGTCATATCTTCCTCATTTGAAATTTGCGAATAATACATCAGCTGTTGATTATAATCTTGGTATAGGAATCAGTAAGATTTGGAACAGCCAGAATTTCAATCTGAATCCAAGCGATACTACGCCATGTGGTTACAACGATTTCTATGTAAAATGGATTGGTGAGATTGCCAACACAGGAAACGTTTATAAGACTACAGCAAAATCACTTGAAGGCACAAAGGAAGAAATCGAATTCAGCCGCCAGGGTGTAATCGGTGTTTCTTCTGATGAAGAGCTTACAACAATGATTAAATTTCAGTCAGCTTACAATGCAGCAAGCCGATATATAAATGTAGTAAACGAAATGATTGAGCATTTGATTACCTCTTTAGGACATGTTTAATCTGCTTTATGGCAGGAGGGATTAGCCTATGTCATCAACATTTTTTGGATTAACAATTGCAGCATCTGGTCTTAATACATCGCAGGCGCAGATTAACACCACTGCAAACAACATCTCTAACGTAAATACGGATGGCTATAGCCGTCAGGCCGTAAACACTGTTGCATCATCAGCTCTTCGCTGTTATCAGAGTTGGGGTACTACAGGTACAGGTGTTGAGGCTACAGGTGTTGAGCAGCGCAGAGATTTGTATTATGACGAGAAATATTGGAATAATTCTTCTGCCCTTGGTTTCTTTGAGAAGAAAGAGTACTACATGAATCAGATTGAAAACTATTTCAACGAGACCAATCTGGACACAGGATTTAATACCATCTATACAAAGATGTTTAATGCCATGAGTACACTTCAGGGAAATCCTGGTGATGATACTGTAAGAAAGCAGTTTATATCAACAGCAAAGCAACTGACAGAGTACTTTAATCAGCTGGCAACAAAGCTTGATGATTTACAGAATTCCATTAACGATGAAATTAAAACTGCTGTGGATGATATTAATTCCGTTGCAGAGAAGATAGCGATTTTAAATAAACAAATCAACATTATCGAGCAGGGTGGTGGACGTGCTAACGAGCTGAGAGATCAGCGCTCCCTTTTAGTTGATAAGCTTTCCACTATAGTTGATGTTTCGGTATCAGAGGTAAAGGTAAAGAACACTAATTATCCTGATATGGATACCGGCGCCACCTATTATCAGGTATACATCAACGGCCAGATTTTGGTAGATACATACGAGCATAATACTCTTGAGGTTAAATCAAGAAATCTTGACCAGAATCACAATCAGTCTGATATTGATGGTCTGTACGAAATTTATTGGACTAACGATGGAAATAAATTTAATGCAACTCCAAGCTCAAACGGAGGAGCTCTAAAGGCAATGTTTGAGGTTAGAGATGGAAATAACAACGAAAATCTTCATGGTTCTGTAAGCGGAACGGATGCTGAATCTATCACAGTTAACGCGCTCAGCATTACAGATATCCATGAGCTGAATATGCCAACAAGAGGTTCGCTAGATGTAAATAATAAAGAGTATACCTACAACAGCTTTTCATATAACACAAACGATAAAGGCGTGATTGAGTCAGTCACATTCTATCTGAATCAAACCCTTACCGTGGAAGAGCAGGGTAACCTTATGTCAAAGGCATTGCAGGTGGGCGATGATGTGGATTTCATGGGTATTCCATATTATCAAAATCAGATGAACCTTTTCCTACGAAACTTCTGTGGTGCTTTTAACAAGATAGAAATCGGAGAGGGTGATGACACAGCAAGAACAAGAGGTGTGGATTTAAATGGAGATTTGATGAACGCCTTCTTCGTAGCACGAGACAAGGTTGATTTAAGCGTGGAGCATCAGATGCGTGATGACGTAGCAGCGGCTACAATCTACAGCGCAAAAGATGTAGATGACGATACAAAGAAGTATGAATCTTATTATCTTTTAACAGCAAAGAACGTAACAATTGCGAAGGACACAGATAAGGATTCAGCTAAATTTGCCACCACTACACTTGGTAATTACACCGATGGTGTAGATGCAGCTCATTTAGTAGAGGAGCTTCAGAAGCTTCAGAACAAGACAAAGCTCTTTAGAGGCGGTGGCGGTGATTCATTCCTTCAGTGTATTTACTCTGATGTGACTGTAGATACTCAGGAATGTAAGATTTTCACCAAGAACTTTACCAACATCAAGACAACAATCTCTGAGCAGAGAATGTCAGTATCAGGTGTTGACGAAGATGAAGAGGCTCTGGACTTAATCAAGTTCCAGAACGCATATAACTTGGCATCAAAGTGTATTTCAGTGTTCTCTGAAATATATGATAGATTGATTTTACAAACAGGTGTGTAACGAAATGAGGTAGTATTATGAGAGTTACAAACAAAATGATAATGAACAACGCAGCGTCCAACATCAACAGTGCAAAGGAAACAGTCAATACCCGCAACAAGCAGATGACTTCCCAAAAGAAGATTGACCGTCCATCAGATGATCCTGTTATTGCTGTGCGTTCCCTCAGATTGTCGACAACTCTTTCTCAGGTAACACAGTACTATCAGAAGAATATCCCTGATGCGGCCAGCTGGCTTGATGTTTCTGAGACCTCGCTTATCAATATAAGACAGCTTATGGTTGATAGCAGAACACTTGCTGAAACAGGTGCGACAGATACATATAACGAAGAGGACAGAAGCACAATGATTACTCAGCTTGAGTCTCTTCAGAAGCAGATGTTTGCAGAGGGAAATGCAGACTATGCGAAGCGTACTGTCTTCACAGGCTATAGAACAAATCATAATCTTGTTTTCACAGAGAATGAAAAGGACACTAGATATAGAATCAACCAGACTCTTTCCATCGAAGAAAATATGGAAGAGCATAGATATTATGCCGGTACAACAAAGACTCCTACTACAGAATCAGAAGTACAGGCTACAGGAAATATTAATGATATATCTCAGACAAATTATTATCGCATGAGACTTAATTATGGAGATATTGATGGTATTAAGAGAATTCATTTAGGTTCAGTAGAGACAAATCCATACGATGGTGATACCAGTGAGATTGATTATACATATTTTCCAGGTGGAACATTTACAGTCGCGGGAACTGGTGAGACATATGCGATAAAAGTTTATAAGGATGAATCAGAGTGGGCAGCAGATACAGACACAAATATCAAGGGTACACTTGATGGTGGAGCAAGCCCAGAAGGTCTTAAGATTCTTGATGATAAAGCCATGGTAATCATCAGAGAGACTGGCGATATTATTATGGGTAATGAAATGGCTGCATATCTAAAGAAGAATGATGTAACTATTCAGGTAATGTACGATAAGACTGGATTCGAGGAAGGTGAGCTTCGACCAGAGTATTACTATAATTGTACAAAGCATGATGACCCATTAGATGTTCATACTCCAGTTGTCTATACAAAGTTTGATGATGAAGGAAAGCAAATTCATTTTGATATTGAATACACAGTGGCAGCAAATCAGACCATAGTTATCAACACTGAGGCTTCGGAAGTATTTAATAGTGATATTCAGCGTGATTTGGTAGAGATGATTAATGCGGTAAAACTTACTATTGAAGCACATAAAAAGCTAGATGAAGTCAAAAAAATGAAGGATGAAACACAGTACGCATCTGAAGAAGATCAGGAGCTACTTAATAAGTGGCAAGAGGCATTAAAGAAGGAAGTAGATTACTTTGAGGATAATTTACAAAAACTTTTTAGCACCGAACTAGGCAAAATTGATGAATATTATGCTACAATAAGTTTAGGAATAACTGATTTGGGATGTAAGAAGCAATCGCTGCAGCTTACTGAAAAGCGTGTGGGGGATCAGCGAGAAACTGTACAGGGTCTTCAGTCTACAAACGATGATTTAGATTTATCCCAGATAATCATCGATTATACAGCCGCTTACACCGCATATCAGGCCTCGCTTACAGCCGCTGGAAAGCTGGGCGAGTCTACACTGTTGAATTACCTATAATTTTAACAAAGGAGAAGGGATAATGCGCGTAAAAACTAGACTATTCGGCGAAATTGAAATTTCCGATGAAAAAGTCATCAATCTCGTTCATGGGCTAATAGGTTTTCCAGACATGAAGAGATATACTCTCATTTTCGACGAAGAAAAGAAGGACAGAGGCAATATCATGTGGCTGCAATCTCTGGATGAAACAGATTTTGCTATGCCAGTTATGCTTCCTCATGTTGTAAAGCCGGATTATGCGCCAGCTTTAAACGAGGATTCCTTGGAGCCACTGGGGGATTTAAACGAGGATAACACTTATGTGCTTGTCACAGTTAGAGTTCCAAAGGACCCAAAGGAAGCATCAATTAATTTAAAGGCTCCTATCGTTATCAATACTGACACCAACGTAGGCGACCAGATTATTATTGAAGGAAACGAGCCGGTTCGATACCTTATTCATGACGCATTACATGGAAAGGATGGTGAGTAGCGATGTTGGCATTAACTAGAAAAACAGGCGACGCTATTATGATCAACAACAACATCGAGATTACAGTCCTTGAAGTTCGCGGTGATCAGGTCAAAATTGGTATTTCAGCTCCAAAAGAAGTTTCAATTTATCGCAAGGAAGTTTACCTTGAGATACAGAAAGAAAATGAAGAAGCTCAACAGATTAGTATGGATGATGTTGAAGCACTTAAAAATTTATTATAATTATAAAAAAAGTTGGCGAAATGCCAACTTTTTTTATTTTTTGATATAAACTTTCGCCTACCACCTGTCGATAAACAAATTAGAAAACTATAAATCTTTATATAGATACAAGGATGTATGAAGGAGGAGTACCATGAAAATAGGCGAAGTAAG
>JAFYYE010000057.1 GCA_017557715.1 Pseudobutyrivibrio sp. | reverse complement strand
TTGTAGATTTAGGACAGTATACAAAGGTATCTAATAAGCCTAAATGTTGGATCTATCCAAGCAATCACGGTAGTATTAATGTTTCTGAAGCAATTAGAGATTCATGTAACTACTTCTTCTATGAGGTAGGTTGGAGACTCTCAGGTGGTGACGGCGATTATGATGATGTTACTGGTATTGAGAAGATTACTAAGTACGCATCTCTTTATGGTTTGGACGAAACTACAGGCATTGAGATAGAAGAGAACTCTCCACATATCGCAACAGAGTACCCTGTCATGGCTGCGATTGGACAGTCTGATAACAACTTTACTACTGTTGGCTTGGCAAGATATGCAGCTGCTATTGCTAATAGAGGTACGGTTTATAATCTTACATTACTTAATAGCGTTAAGGATTCTGATGGGAATGTTATCAAAAACTTTGGACCTACCGTTCGAAATCAGGTAGATGTTCTTAATGCAGGGCAGTGGGATGCCATTCATTATGGTATGAGAATGGTGGTTGAATCTCTTTCATCGTTTAATAATTTTAGTGTTCCAGTGGCTGGTAAAACAGGTACTGCGCAGCAGGTGAAAAACAGACCTAACCACGCTTTATTTATTGGTTTCGCACCATACGATAATCCGGAGGTTGCGATTGCAACACGTATAGCATATGGTTATACCTCTCATAATGCTGCAGCTGTTTCAAAAGATATTCTTTCTTACTATTTTGGAGTTTCTTCTACAGAAGAGCTTCTCAATGGTGAGGCTAATACAGTTTCAAATTCTGAAAATGAATTTACTGATTAATTATTTATTATATAAGGAGGTATGTTGTGGCTAACAATCCAGTTGTATTAAAAAGTAATAAATATGGTCTTTCGATGCAGCTTGATGCAACTATCCCTTTTGAGGACTTAGTTAGGGCAATTTGTGAAAAGTTTGCTCAATCAGCGGACTTTTTTGGCGAGACATCAATGATTCTTGAGACTTTTGGACGAGAGATTAGCGCTGAGGAAGGTCTTGTAATTATTCAGGCTATAGAGCTAAATTCCAAGATTAAGATAATCCTTCTCAACGAGAATAATGAGTTCAAAGACACAAGGATGCTTGGTGAGATTGATAGATTTTATACAGATGAGATATTTGAAAACGCTAAGATTATTAGAGGCAGTGTAATGAAAAAAGATGTTATAACATCTGATTCAAGTCTTATTATTCTTGGTGATGTAAAATCAAAAGCGAGTGTAAGAGCAAAAGGTAATATCATTGTTCTTGGTAACTTAGAAGGTGGCTGTTATGCTGGATATCCAGACAACACTGGTTGTTATATTGTGGCTGGAGAATTGAATTCAAAAGATATTCAGATTGGTACTGTTACTGGAGAAATAAACATTCAGGAAAAATGGTCACTTAGAGTTCGTCGTTCAAAAGAAGAAGCTATTGGAATTTCTGTTTGGAATCACGAACTTTTAGCAGAGCCGCTTAGTAGTGGATTATTAAAAAGGATTAAAAATTAATGTTTCATAATTATCGATTTAAAAATCTCAATATTAAGTTAATACTTGCTGTTATTACACTTACAATTATTGGCATCTTTGTTATAGGCAGTGCAAATGAATCAAACCAGCAAAAGCAAATAATTGGTATGATTCTTGGCGTAATAGTTATGGCTGTAATGACACTTATTGATTATGATTTTATTCTTCATTTTCACTGGGTTTATTATGGACTTGTTATTGCGTTATTAATAGCTGTTCTTTTATTTGGCGATGAAGCAGGTGGAGCGACTCGATGGATTGAAGTGGGTGTTCGCTTCCAGCCTTCAGAATTAGGCAAAATTTTACTTATTTTGTTCTTTTCATGGTTTTTGATGATGCATGAAGAGGATATAAATAAGCCAAAAATTTTGGCTTTAACAATACTTTTATCAGCTTTTCCGTTATTTTTAATAGAAAAAGAGCCAGATTTATCCACTACTATAGTCACAATGATGATAATTTGTGTTATGATGTTTGTAGTGGGATTAAGTTACAAAATTGTAGCCGTGGTTCTTGGAGTAACAATTCCATCTATTATCATTCTTTTAATTCTTGTAATGCAGGATGGACAGACTATATTAAAAGATTATCAGGGTGGTAGAATTCTTGCATGGCTTAAGCCAGAGAAATATCCACAGGGAGCATATCAACAGCAGAATTCTATTATGGCCATCGGTTCTGGTCAGCTCTTAGGCAAGGGCCTTGGTAATGATTCTTTTGATTCTGTTAAGAATGGTAATTATATTTCTGAGCCTCATACGGACTTTATCTTTGCTGTAGCAGGAGAAGAGTTAGGTTTTATAGGTTCAGCGTTAGTTATTTTATTAATTTTATTTATTACAATCGAAATACTGCTTATCGCAAAAAAAGCAAAGGATGTATCTGGTAAGTTGATTTGTGTTGGAATGGCAACACTTATTGGTTTTCAGAGCTTTGTAAATATTTGCGTAGTTACTGGATTGATGCCAAACACAGGATTGCCATTACCTTTTGTTAGCTATGGATTAACTTCTTTAGTTACGGTGTATTTTGGAATTGGCATAGTTCTTAATGTTGGTATTCAATCAAAAAATTACAACGGGAGGCTATTTTAGATGAACATTGGATTAGTAGCTCATGATTCCAAAAAGAAGTTGATGCAAAACTTTTGCATAGCTTACAGAGGAATTCTTAGCAAAAATGAGATTTTTGCCACAGGAACTACTGGCAGACTAGTTGAGGAAGTGACAAATCTTTCAGTACATAAGTATCTTGCAGGTCATTTGGGTGGGACACAACAGCTTGGTGCTCAAATCGAACAGAACGAAATAGATTTAGTTATTTTCTTAAGAGATCCACTTACTGTTAAATCTCATGAGCCAGATGTTAATAATATTGTTAGATTATGCGATGCGCACAATATTCCTTTAGCTACAAATTTAGCTACAGCAGAACTTCTTATAAAATCTTTAGATAGAGGAGATCTTGAGTGGCGTGAGATGTATAAATAAATATATAGCCCTGGTATTAGTCATTGCTTTGGCAGGTTCCTTAGTTTCGTGCGGTAGTCAGAAAGAGGATATAACAAGCTATAAGGTTTACGATACATCTTTTGAATACGGGATAACACATAATGGCGCTAGTTCTGATGTTGAGTTATTTGCGCATGATTTATGTGTTATTAATACAGATGATTTGGGAACTTCTAATGTTGATTCTCAGGTGGCTTCTGGAGCGGGAGCCTTTAATGTTTCTGAGCAGACGACGGTAGATGCCCAGTCAATTCATGAGAGACTTTATCCTGCATCTACCACAAAAATTCTTACCGCTTATATTGCATGTTTAAATGGAAATCTTGATGATTATTATACGGTTAGTGCAAATGCTGTTAAACAGGCAAATGATTCTTCTGTAATAAATTTAAAAGAAGGGGATGTCATTTCCCTTAGAGATTTACTATATGGATTGATGCTTCGTTCGGGAAATGATGCAGCTATCACGATTGCTGAAGGAATCAGTGGTGATGTCGAGAGCTTTGCAGATTTAATGAATGATACTGCGCAGAAATTAGGAGCTACAAATTCTCATTTTGTTACACCTAATGGTCTACATGATGAAAATCATTACACTACAGTATATGATATGTATTTGATTTTAAATGCAGCCCTTGAGAATCCTGATTTCTATAATATATTTACAGCAAATAATTATACTGCTAATTATACCAGTGGAGGAAAAGCGAAAACTGTTGATTGGGCTACTACCAATCAATATCAGACAGGAAAGGTTAAAAAGCCTGCTGGTTTCACTATTTTAGGTGGGAAGACTGGCACTACTGGAGCTGCTGGGTATTGTCTAGTACTCCTTTCAGAAAATGAGGATAATGATAGAATTATTTCGATTGTGTTTAATGCAGATTGTAGAAGTAATTTATATCTATTAATGAATGAAATCCTAAGTAATTACTGTACCTAATGTCTGAAATTAACATATCAAAATGCTATTATTCTATAAATTGATAGAAAATCTATAAATTATTTAATAAATATTGTATTTATTATTTAGGTTTTCTACTCATTATGTTAGAATAAGTATAAGAAAAATATAGTTTTTCCGTTCGTAAGGATGGCTATAAATACAAAAAGGGAGGTATTTTGACATGGTGGAGATTATTTCAGGCGAGAAGGGTAAGGGTAAGACAAAGTATTTACTTGATAAGGTAAACAATGACATTCATAAAGTTGATGGATCCATTGTTTACATTGACAAGAATACAAAGCATATGTATGAGTTAGATTCAAAGATTCGTTTGATAAACATGGGTGATTATCCAATTGAGTCTTCTGATGAATTCTTAGGTTTCTTAAGCGGAGTTTTATCTCAGAATTCCGATATCCAGGAAGTTTTCTTAGACAGTTTCCTTACAGTTTCAAATATTGATACAAATGAAGGTATTACGGTTGCCCTTAATAAGCTTGATCAGATATGTAAAATGTTTGATGTGAAATTTGTATTGTCAGTTAGTAAAAATGAAAAGGATTTACCTGAGAACGCTAAAGGAAAGATAGTGATTTCTTTATAAAATAAAAAATAATGGGGCACGTTAATCGTGCCCTTTTAAATTGTTTTGGAGTAATATATTAAGTATGCGAAAGAAGAAGGACGATAAAGTAATTAAATATCCTAAACAATATCATATTTCCATTGGTTTTGTTACTATTGGTGTTATGTTTATATATATGTTTTATCATTTGCTTACATATATTACAGATGCCAATATTACAGTCTATGAAGTATCTCAGGGTTCCATTTCCTCAAATCTTGAATATAATGCTCTTGCAATTCGTCAGGAGCATATTATAAACGCCGATACTAGCGGCGATATTTTGTATCTTGCAGAGAATTATACCAAGGTGGGTTCCAAGTCACAGGTATATGCCATTGATACTTCTGGAGAGATATTATCATCATTACAGGATTCGTCTAAGTCTATAGATGTTAGTTTGGATGCTGATGATTATAATAAATTGCAAAATAGTATCTCTACATATTCTTTTGATTATTCAAATGTTGGGTATAATAAGCTGTATTCTTTTAAAACAGATTTAGAATCTCAAGTACAACAGCTTTATACAGTATCCGCCATGGAAGCGATGAATGATTCAGTTCAATCTGCTATTGCAAGTGGTACATTTAATATATATTCTAGTCCATCACCAGGGCTAATCGTATATTCTATTGATGGATTGGAAGGATTAACAGTTGATTCCTTTATATCTGATTCAATGGATATGTCAAAATACACATCGACAAATCTTAAATCACAGGATTCTGTTGTAGCTGGGCAACCAGTTTATAAATTGATAACATCGGATCATTGGAATCTAATCTGTGAAGTTGATAAGAGTCTTTTTGATTCGCTTCAATCAGAGTCTTATCTAAAGATTAAATTTCTTGAAGATGAAGTAGAAACATGGACATCCTTATCCTTTGCAGAAAAGGCAGGGAAATATTATTTAATATTATCCTTGGATGATTCTATGGATAGATATGCAGAGAGCAGATATGTTCATATAAAAATTATTAATAATAATATTTCAGGATTGAAAATTCCTAATTCGTCTATTGTTGAGAAAGAATTTTACACAATACCAAAATCTTACGCAATGCAGGGTAATAATGATGACGATTTAGGATTTCTTAGAAAGAATGATTCTTCGAGTGAATATATTAGTCCTACTATATATTATGAGTCTGACGATTATTATTATATTGATAATGAATCTGTTTCTCGAGGAGATATATTTGTTAAACCTAATGCCAACGAGACATATGTTGTTGGTACTGATACTGGAAAGTTAGAAGGCGTTTATAATGTTAATAAGGGATATGCTGTTTTTAAACAAATAGAAATATTGTTCCAAAATAATGATTATTCTATTATCAAGACAGGAACAAATTATGGTATATCTATGTATGACCATATTGTTTTACAAGGTGATGAAGTAGAAGAAAATTCAATCATAAATTAATTTGTAGAGGTGTTAGGATGAGAGCTGAAGAATTAAAAGAGAATTTAACAAATGTAGAAAATCGTGTGCAGGAAGCTTGCAAACGTGCAGGCAGAGCAAGAGATGAAGTAACTCTTATTGCTGTTAGCAAAACAAAGCCTGTGGAAGATTTACAGGTTATTTATGACTGCGGAATAAGAGATTTTGGTGAGAATAAAGTCCAGGAATTAACTGGTAAAATTCCAGAAATGAATGAAGATATCGATTGGCACTTAATAGGACATCTTCAGAGAAATAAAGTAAAGTACATCGTTGATAAAGTAAAACTTATACACTCAGTAGATAGTTACAGACTTGCAGAGGAAATTAACATTCAGGCAAAAAAGAAAGGTGTTATTGTTCCAATACTTATTGAAGTAAATGCTGCGAATGAAGCAACAAAGTTTGGAGTTAAATTAGAAGAGACACTTCAGTTATGCGAAGAAATATCTCATTTAGATTCAGTTCACATTATGGGATTAATGACAATAGCACCAAATGTTGTGGTTTCTGAGGAAAATAGAGCCATTTTTCACAAAATAAAGGCTTTATCGGTTGACATTGCTAGTCAAAACATTGATAATGTAGATATGGAAATATTATCTATGGGTATGACTAATGATTTTGAGGTTGCCATAGAAGAGGGTGCTACTCATGTTCGCGTGGGTACAGCAATTTTTGGTGAGAGAAATTACAGTTTAAATTAGGAGTAGTGTTATGTTTGAAAGAATGCTTGATGCAATGCATCTTAGTGACGACTATGATGATTATGAGGACGAGGAATTTTACGAAGATGAAAAAGATTCCTTCTTCAATAAGTTTTCTAAAAAAGATGAAGAAGAAAAGCGTCCTGTGTTAAACAAGCCTTCTGACAAGGAGACTAGAGCGTCTAAACCAGCGCCAAAGATTACACCAATGAGAAACAAGGGGAAAGGAGCTGTCATGGAGGTTTGTGTTATTAAGCCATCTTCATTTGAGGATGCTCGTGAGATTTCTGAGACACTTTTAGCAGAGCGTACAGTTCTACTTAATATGAAGGGATTAGATTTAGGTGTTGCACAGCGAATCATCGATTTTACATGCGGCACATGTTACGCAATAGATGGTAATTTACAGCGTATCGAGGATTATATCTTCATTATCACACCTGCAGGAGTTGAGTTATC
>JAFYYE010000056.1 GCA_017557715.1 Pseudobutyrivibrio sp. | reverse complement strand
TTTCCTGCTGTAATATTATCGTTGCCAATATGGTTAAGCTCTTTTATATTTTTGATGAAGGCTGCTTTATTAGAGCAATCCGCAGTCATAAATTGATCTGCGATAGTCCATAATGTATCACCAGGCTGAATTTCATAACTGGTGTAATAGGTATAAACTTCATGACTATTTTCAGCAACTGCTCTATTACTGTAAAAAATAAACGATAAAATAAAAGTAAGAATTATTCCAATTAATAAAATGATTTTTCTATTTCTAACAATTCTCTGTGCCTTTGTTCTTCTCCTCATAATAGTGCCTCCAATCCATATAGAAATAAATGTTCGAAAACATCTGTTCTGAATTCAATATATAATACGAACAATCGTTTGTCAACAGTTTTTCGAACAAAATTTCGGAAAATTTGTTTGCAAAAATATGTTCCATATGATAATCTAAATGTAAGATAAATTCGAAAGGAGAGCTTCATATGGCATATGGAAAAATATCTGCGAAGCAACGTGAAATTCTCGAAGTAATAAAGGCTGAAATTTTAAATAGAGGCTATCCTCCTACAGTTCGTGAGCTTTGTGATGCATGTAATCTTAAATCTACTTCTTCTGTCCACTCTCATCTTGAGACATTGGAGAAGAATGGATATATCAGACGTGATCCATCTAAGCCTCGCGCAATTGAAATTGTTGATGATAGCTTTAATATGATTCGTCGTGAAGTAGTTAATGTTCCTGTAGTTGGCAAAGTTGCTGCTGGGCAGCCTCT
Source organism: Pseudobutyrivibrio sp. (assembly GCA_017557715.1). GTDB lineage: Bacteria > Bacillota > Clostridia > Lachnospirales > Lachnospiraceae > Pseudobutyrivibrio. Next base: position 3,737 of record JAFYYE010000056.1, on the reverse strand, counting down.
TTTAGCTATCCAGAACATTGCTGAATACTTCCCTATTCCAGCTGAGCACATGCCTAATGCACAGTCATTTATGCTTAGGGTTCAGGGTGAATCTATGATAAATGCGGGTATTCTTGATGGGGATACTATTATAGTACAGCAGCAGAATACTGCTAAGAATGGTGATATGGTTGTAGCTCTTGTAGATGATAGCGCTACTGTTAAAACATATTATAAAGAAGATGGTCACATTCGTCTTCAGCCTGAAAATGATACTATGGATCCAATCATCGTAGACAATTGTTTAATACTTGGTAAGGTTTTTGGAGTATTCCGTTTCTTCTAAATTTAGCATTATGTAAAAAAAGAAGCCAATTGGTAGGCATCAAGCTATAATATTTCTAAAGCGAAGCTTTCTTCAGCTGAGCGTAGAAATCATTATGCTTGTAGCCGTGACCGATTGGCTTTCTATAATTTATAGGTCTTTTGCATCAATTAAGATGCCATCTTTCCAAATTCGTTCTAAATCGTAGAAAAGTCTGTCCTCTTCTGAGAATAGATGTACGATTACATCTTCATAATCCATAAGCACCCATGTGCTCTGACGATTTCCTTCAATTGATTTAGCATGAATACCCTGTTCATAAAGAAGTCTATCTACTTCATCCTGCATAGCATTTAACTGATTCTGGTTTGATGCAGATGCAACAATAAAATAATCAGCCATGATGCTAATGTTTGAAATATCAATAGCTTTAATATCAATAGCCTTTTTATCATCAAGGGCTTTGCAAACGATTTTTGCCATTTCTCTTGAATCCATCATTTACCTCTTTTCTTTCTTATGCTCTTTGTAGTAATTAAATGTTTCAATAGTTGTTGGATCTACCATATCTGGGTTTTCATTAAGATATGTGACAGAATCCTCAAGTATCATATATACACATTCGTCTAAGTCAGTGTAAGCTGTAGTTCTAAGAATATCTAACCTTGGTTGTTTGTTACGCCCTGGTTCAATATAATCTGCAACGAAAATTATTTTATCAAGTAAATTCATATTTGGGCAACCAGTAGTATGATATGTTATTGCATGGGCAATCTGTGAATCATAAACTTTATATTTTGAACCACAAAAATATGCACCTACTTTTCCATGTAGCAAATGAGGATACTTATACTCTATTTCACTAATTGGAATATTATTTTCTTTACAGATAGTTAGTCTCTCATCGTCTGAAATACATTTAGCGCAATCATGAAGCATTCCAGCTACCATAGCTGTATACGCTGGATAATTCCATTTTAACGCCAAGGAATACGCTGTTGTGGCAACGCCTAAGGTATGGACATATCGTCCAGGCTTTAATGCCTTCTTCATTTCCTCTGAAAGACGCAATATATCATCATATGAGTATGTGCATGGATTATATAGATTATGTTCTAAGATATAATTCACAACATTAGGTGACATATCTTTTCTGACAGCTTCTTCAGAATAAAATCTCTCTCGTATAACAGATGATGCTATTCCATTTGCACTGTAATCTATAAAAGTAAAGTTACCGTCAAAAGTTGAATTGTATTCGTTAATTTTTTCTTTTAAAGTTTCTATATCGTCGCCCAAACGTGGTGCGACAAGAATGTTTGCACATTTCGAAATCACTTCCGGCTTTACCCAATTTGAAAAATTAAGAAGGCTATCACTTCCCATTATAAAAAAGATATCATCATCAGGATGTTCCTCTTTTAGTTCAGAAAGCGTGATATATGAGTAGCTTTTTCCCGAACGGTAGATTTCTCTATCGTCGAGAATAAAGTTATTCATATCTTTAATAGCTAACTTAACCATTTCAACACGGCATATATCATCGATATTTTCTGCCGTATCTTTGTGTGGCGGTGTGCCGGCAACTAGAAAATATACTTTATCTAAATTGAATTGATTAAGTGCAGCTTTTGCAATTTCAATATGTGTGTTGTGAATTGGATTGAATGTCCCGCCATAAATACCAATTCTCATTATGTCTCCTTACTGAGGAAGCTTAATAGCTGGCTTCTTCGCTGCTCTATAAAGAATGATTTTTCTTCCAATTACTCTAACAACCTCTGAGTGGGTTCTTTCAGAAAGAACCTGCGCAATCTCCTTAGGATCATCAAAGCAATTCTTTAAAACGTTTATTTTGATAAGTTCTCTTGCTTCAAGTGCCTCATCTACTGCATTTGTATATTCTGGAGTAAGTGAAGCTTTTCCAATCTGAAGAATTGGATTCATATCAGCTGCAAGAGAGGATAAATATGCTCTTTGCTTATTTGTCATCATTTTTATTACCTCAATTATTTATAATAGTCAAAAACAAGACCGTACATTCTAACAGTATCACCTTCCTGGATACCCTTTTCTTCAAGCTCTTTTAAGATACCCTGCTCTTTTAGGAAATTCTGGAAGAATAAGAAGCCTTTTTCTGATTCAAGGTTTGTATAACCAAGCATCTTTTCAATACGAGGACCTTCTACAACGTAATCACCTTCGTCATTAATTTCAACGGTATATGGTTCTTCACTAAATGCACGGATTGTTGGATCGAATTCCTGCTCATAAACTATTGGAGCGTCATCACATGTATCAAGCAGTCTTACGACCTCGTATAAAAGCTCCTTAAGACCTTTTCCACTAACAGCAGAAATTGGATAGACCTTTATTCCCTTAGGCTCAAATTCGGCCTTTAAAGCCTCAATAACCTCATTGGATTCTTCACCTATAACATCCATTTTGTTAGCGGCAATTACCTGAGGCTTTTTTAGCAACTCAGGATCATATGCTTCAAGTTCAGCTGAAATAGTCTTGATATCTTCTACTGGGTCTCTTCCCTCAACAGAAGCGCCATCTACCATATGAATGATAACCTTTGTACGTTCGATATGACGAAGAAACTCGTGTCCAAGACCAATACCGTCAGAAGCTCCTTCAATAAGTCCTGGAATATCAGCAATAACGAATCCATTTATATCATCAACATCTACAACACCTAAGTTTGGCGAAAGGGTTGTAAAATGATAATTTCCAATTTTTGGCTGAGCGTTAGTTACACGTGAAAGGAATGTAGATTTTCCAACATTTGGATATCCTACAAGACCAACGTCTGCAATAACCTTAAGCTCAAGTATTACCTCAAGCTCAATGGCATCTACGCCTGGCTTTGCATATTTAGGAGCCTGCATAGTAGATGTTGCGAAATGCTGATTACCAAGACCGCCTTTGCCACCTGGAAGGACAACCTGACGCTTGTTATCACCAGACATATCTGCAATAACTCTTCCGCTTTCAGCATCCTTTATAACTGTGCCTTCAGGAACCTTAAGGATAAGATCCTCGCCATTTTTACCATGACAGTTATCCTTTCCACCTTCTTGCCCATTTTCTGCGGCAAATTTGCGTCTATGACGATAATCAACCAAGGTATTCATGCCTGGATCCACCTCAAAAACGACATCGCCACCTTTGCCACCATCGCCACCATTTGGGCCACCATTTGGCACGTATTTTTCTCTTCTAAAGCTAACATGGCCATCGCCACCTTTGCCTGATTTTATTATAATCTTTGCTCTATCAGCAAATGACATAGTTTTCTCCTTAAATTTAAAATTGACCCGACTTACCTAATGTGAGTCGGGTCAAATGATTACTGTTCTACTGGATAGACAGAAGCCTGCTTCTTGTCTCTACCTTTTCTTTCGAAACGAAGTACTCCATCAACTAA
>JAFYYE010000055.1 GCA_017557715.1 Pseudobutyrivibrio sp. | reverse complement strand
GTACAGGGTGAGCGTCAGTTCGCTAAGGATAACAAGTCACTTGGACAGTTCAGACTTGATGGTATTCCACCAGCAATGAGAGGTGTACCACAGATCGAGGTTACATTCGATATTGATGCAAACGGTATTGTAAATGTATCTGCTAAGGATCTTGGCACAGGCAAAGAGCAGCACATCACAATTACAGCTGGTTCTAACATGTCTGATGACGATATCGAGAAGGCAGTTAAAGAGGCTCAGGAGTATGAGGCTCAGGATAAGAAGCGTAAGGAAGCTGTTGATACAAGAAACGATGTTGAGAGCTTTGTATTCCAGACAAAGAAGGCTCTTGATGAAGTAGGCGACAAGATCGATGCAGCTGATAAGGCAGCAGTTGAGGCTGATATCGAAGCAGCTCAGAAGCTTCTTGATCAGTACACAACTCCAGAAGAGATGTCTGATTCACAGATTGGTGAGCTTAAGGCAGCTCAGGAGAAGCTTACAGAGTCAGCTCAGAAGGTATTTGCTAAGATGTATGAGCAGTCTCAGGCAGCTCAGGGTGCAGCTGGTGCGGGTCCAGATATGAGCCAGTTCACAGGTGCAGGCGCTGGAGCAGGTGCAAACACAGGTGCAGCTAACGATGACGTCGTAGACGCAGATTTCAAGGAAGTTTAATTAGAATTTTGGCTCCCTCGGGTACCGGGGGAGCTAATAGTATAATAAAGGATTGATATAAAATGGCAGATAAACGCGATTACTATGAGGTTCTTGGTGTTTCCAAGACAGCCTCAGAAAGTGAGCTTAAAAGTGCATACAGAAAGCTTGCAAAAAAATATCACCCAGATATGAATCCAGGTGATGCTGAAGCTGAAAAGAAATTCAAGGAAGCCTCAGAAGCCTATGCGATTCTTTCTGATCCAGACAAGAGACGTCAGTACGACCAATTTGGTCACGCAGCATTTGAAAATGGTGGTGGCGGAGCCGGTGGTTTCGACTTTTCAGGAATGGATTTCGGAGATATCTTTGGCGATATTTTCGGAAGCTTCTTTGGAGGAGGCGGAGCTGGTCGTGCTTCAAATGGTCCAATGCGTGGAGCAAACCTTCGTGCCGCAGTTCATATCACATTTGAAGAGGCAGCTTTTGGTTGCGAGAAGCAGATAGAGATTACACTTAAAGAAGAGTGTGCGGCATGCCATGGTTCAGGTGCAAAGCCTGGTACAAGCAAGCGTACATGTACTAAGTGCGGTGGTAAAGGCCGTGTAATGGTTACTCAGCAGTCGCTCTTTGGAATGGTTCAGAATGTTACAACTTGTCCTGATTGTCATGGTACTGGTGAGGTTATTGATACTCCATGTCCAGATTGTAATGGTACAGGTTATGTATCTAGAAGAAAGAAGATTTCTGTATCAATTCCTGCAGGTATTGATAACGGACAGAGTGTTCGACTTCGTGATAAGGGTGAACCAGGTAGAAATGGTGGTCCAAGAGGTGATCTTCTTGTTGAGGTTATTGTTGAGAGTCATCCTACTTTTCATCGTCGCGATTATGATATTTACTCAAATTCGCCAATTTCATTTGCACAGGCAGCTCTTGGTGGAGAGGTAATTATCGAGACAATCGATGGTAAGGTTTCTTATGAAGTTAAGCCTGGTACACAGACAGATACACAGATTCGTCTTAAAGGCAAGGGAATTCCATCACTTAGAAATAAGGCAGTGAGAGGTGACCATTATGTTACTCTTGTTGTTCAGGTTCCAACAAACCTTTCTAAGGATGCTAAGGAAGCACTTCGTAAGTTTGATGAACTTACAGGAAGTACTACAACAGGTGGTCCTAAGTCTGTAAAGACCGAGAAAAAGCGTAAAGGCTTTGCTGACAAAATTAAAGATGCAATAGATGATTTATAAGATTAAGGCTAGCGGTTATTTGTTAACTGCTAGCCTTTTATAGTCGAATTTGCAAGAATTTTAGCAAGAAAACTTGAACTAAAAAACTTAAATGGTATAAAATAGTTTCCATAAGGGCGAATAATTAATAAGATAAAAATAGATAATCGGAGGGATTATGCTACAGGAAAGTATTAAGAAATTAGTTCAGTATGGTATTGATAATGGGCTCACACCTGAATGTGAGAGAATTTATACTACAAACTTGTTATTAGAATGCATGAAGGAAGATGAGTATACTAATCCGGATTGTGATTTAACAAATATCGTTCTCGAGGATGTTCTCAAAGATCTTTTAGATGAAGCTGTAAAAAGAGGAATCATTGAGGATTCTATTACATTTAGAGATTTGTTTGATACAAAGCTTATGAATTTCCTTTGTCCTAGACCAGCTCAGGTTATAGAAAAATTTAATGGTATTTACAAAAGTAATGGACCTGAAGCTGCAACAGATTTCTTCTATAACTTTAGTCGCAGTTCAGATTATATTCGTACATACAGAGTAAAGAAAGATTTAAAGTGGACTACAGAGACTGATTACGGTACTTTGGATATTACAATTAATCTTTCAAAACCAGAAAAGGATCCAAAGGCAATTGCCGCTGCAAAAAATGCTAAGCAGTCATCATACCCTAAGTGCCAGCTTTGTATGGAGAACGAAGGTTATGCAGGTCGTAGCAATCATCCTGCGAGAGAGAATCACAGAATTATTCCAATAACAATTAATGATAGTAAGTGGGGATTCCAGTATAGCCCATATGTTTACTACAATGAGCATTGCATAGTATTCAACGGCGAGCATACCCCAATGAAGATTGAGCGTGCTACATTTGTTAAGCTTTTTGATTTTATAAAGCTGTTTCCACATTATTTCCTTGGAAGCAATGCAGACCTTCCTATCGTAGGCGGATCTATTCTTAGTCACGATCATTTTCAAGGTGGGCATTATACATTTGCAATGGAAAAGGCGCCTATCATCAGAGAATTTGTTGTTAAGGGATATGAGGATGTTAGAGCTGGTATTGTAAAATGGCCGCTTTCAGTTATCCGCTTACAGTGTAAGGATGAAAAGCGTGTTATTGATTTGGCAGAGCATATTTTAAATGCCTGGAGAGGCTATAGTGATGAAGCTGCATTTATTTTTGCAGAGACAAATGGGGAAAAGCATAACACCATCACACCTATTGCCAGAAAGCGTGGAGATTTGTTCGAGCTAGACCTGGCTCTTAGAAATAACATTACTACAGAGGAGCATCCTCTTGGTGTTTATCATCCACATGCTCATCTTCACCACATTAAAAAGGAGAACATTGGTCTAATAGAGGTTATGGGACTTGCAGTTCTTCCTAGTCGTCTCAAGGGTGAGATGGAACAGCTTGCGGACTACATTGTTAATGGTAAGGACCTTAGAAGTAATGAGGTACTTGAAAAGCATGCTGATTGGGTGGAAGAGTTCTCTAAGAACTATGAACACATAGATGCTAACAATGTAAAAGAAATCCTTGAACAGGAAATTGGTAAGGTCTTCTGTGAAGTACTAGAGTGCGCAGGTGTATACAAGTGCAATGAAGAAGGACTTGCAGCATTTATGAGATTTGTTGATACATTATAATATTTTTTTTTAGCTCTTTGATGGGAGACCATCAAGGAGCTTTTTTTCATTTAACCTTTTTTTGAAATTCATTTTATCTTCACCTAACAATCACTTTCCACCATTAGATTATAGCCATAGCAACAAATCACACAGAAAGGAACCACAGTATGGCTGAGATTCGAAAAGTATTTAACAGATACGAAAAGAAATTTCTACTAGATGAAAATACTTATCTGAAATTTAAGAAAGATTTGGATGAATATATGGAGGAAGATAATTACGGAATCCATACTATTAGAAATATTTATTATGACACACCAACGGATGAACTTATAAGAACATCAATAGAGGGACCAAAGTACAAAGAGAAATTCAGAGTTCGTTGTTACGGAAAGCCATCCTACGATAGTATGTGTTTTCTGGAAATAAAGAAAAAATACAAGGGTCTGGTTAATAAGAGGCGAGTAGCAATTCCAATGGAAGAAGCTGAAAGCTACCTGCTTGATGGAGTATTACCAACGAATCCAAATCAGATTTTTAGAGAGATAGATTATTTCTTTAGTCATTATCATCTAGAACCTAAAAGATACATAGCATACGACAGATTGGCAATGTTTGGAAAAGAGGATTCAGAATTTCGAGTTACTTTTGATATGAACATAAGAAGCAGGGATTACAACCTGACCTTGTACAGTGATGAGGATAATGAGTATCTATTAGAGCCAGGTCAAAGATTAATGGAAGTTAAAATATCAGATTCAATGCCTTTGTGGTTTGTAAGATTACTATCAAGGTATGAGATATATCCAACATCATTTTCGAAATATGGAAATTTTTATAAGAAGCAATTAAAGGAAGCATAAGAAAAGGAGTAAATTTAAAATATGGAATCGATTTTATCAGCAATTCAAGGTACAAATGTGGAGACAACATTTACCATAGCAGATGCATTAATTGATGCAGGTCTTGCAGCAATTCTAGGACTTATTATTTCATTTACGTATATCAAAACAGGAAAAACTTCTAAGAATTTTGCAAGAACACTTATTATTTTACCTAGTTTAGTTTGTCTTGTAATGTTGGCAGTTAATGGAAACTTTGGTACAAGCCTTGCAGTGGTAGGAGCCTTTTCGCTGGTTCGATTTAGATCACTTCAGGGAAGCTCACGCGACATTGGATTTATTTTCTTTACAATGACAGTAGGTATTATTTGTGCAATTGGAGAATTGCCGCTAGCACTTTTGGTAACAGCATTTATTTGTGCAATTCATATGGTCCTTTACTATACAAACTTTGCGGCAAATGATGTAGATGAAAAGGACCTTAGGGTAACAATTCCAGAAAATCTTGATTATAGCGATATATTCGATGATATTTTTGAGAGATATACAAAGAGCTATAAGCAGGTCGCAGTAAAGACTACAAATATGGGCTCTATGTATGAAATCAATTATAGGGTAAAATTAAATGATGAGAAGCAGGAAAAATCATTTATCGATGAAATCCGAATGAGAAACGGAAATCTTACAGTTGTATGTGGTCGTTGTGATATGAACGAAGCAGAGGAATTATAATATGAAAAATAAAATTGTGATTAGTATTTTAGGTTTATTACTTGTTGGTTCTCTAGTTGGCTGCAGTTTTAATAAAACTAATACAGCTACTTCAGCAAAATCAGAGGAAAAGACAGAAACTACAGTCACCACAGAAGAGGTATCTTCGGATACAGCTTATAGTGATGCTGCATCTGCATCAGCTGCTTATAAGGAACTGACTATTAAAACCGATTGGGATAGTAAAGCTACTGTTACATTTTCATCTGATGGAATGACTATAGACGGAAGTGGATGCTCTAATGAGGATGGTGTTTTATATATCACAGAGGGCGGTGCCTACACACTGACAGGCGCCAGTGATAATGCATCCATTCTTATAAATACAGATGAAAATGTAAAGCTGATACTCAATGGTGTGGAATTAAAGAGTGCAAAAGGCCCAGTGATTTATGGCCAGCAGGTTAAAAATCTGTATATAGAAACAGCAGCAGGCACTACAAATTCAATAGAGGATGCCTCTGAATACGAAACAGATTCCGAGGGAAACGATATCGGTAAAGCTGCTATTTCATGCAACGATGATTTAATCTTCTTAGGAGAGGGAACTCTTAATGTAACAGGAAACTATAAGCACGGTATCGCAGGTGATGACAAGCTTTATATAGAATCTGGAACAATAAATGTAGTATCAAATGTGAAGGATGGAATTCGTGCCAATGACCTTTTGAGCATAGACGGAGGAACAGTTAACGTCACTAGTAAAAATGAGGGTATTGAATCGAAGAGCTTATTATTCATAAATGGAGGCGATTTAACTGTAGATTCTGTAGATGATGGTATTAATGCCAGCTGCTATATAGAAATCAATGGAGGAACAGTTACTGTTAAAAGCACTAATAATGATGCTATAGATAGTAACGGCGGTTTTGATGGTTGCCTTACCATAAATGATGGCGTTGTTAATGCTACTGGAGCTGGAATGCCTGATGGTGCGCTGGATGCAGATGAATCCTCTGTCATCATAAACGGAGGAAAGGTAACTGCTACAGGAGGCTGCAACAGCCCAATCATTGAAAACGGCGGAGATAATAATATTACTGGTGAGACCTTCACAGGAGGAGGACCTGGCGGCCAGGGTGGCAAAGCAGGCCTAGGTGGACAGAGAGGTCAGGGTGGACCTGGCGAGAAGGGAGATTTTGATCCTAATAACCTTCCAGAGGACTTTGACCCTGAAAACAGACCAGAGCCACCAGAAAATGGTGAAAAAACAGAAGCCCCAGAGGGTAGCTCTGATAACCAGCAGAATGATGATTCATTATAAGAATCACCACTTGAAAAAATAGAATTTTGGTATAAAATAATTAAGGACTGCGGACACATGCAGTCCTTAGTTTATTTTGATATTGAGAGGAAATATAAATGAGTAAAGTAAGAACACGTTTCGCACCATCACCAACTGGTCGTATGCACGTTGGTAATCTTCGTACAGCTCTTTATGCATATTTAGTAGCAAAGCACGAGGGAGGAGATTTCCTTCTTAGAATAGAAGATACAGATCAGGAGCGTCTTGTAGAGGGCGCTGTTGATATTATCTACAGAACACTTGCGGCTACAGGCCTTATCCATGATGAGGGCCCAGATAAGGACAAGGGCGTAGGTCCTTATGTTCAGTCAGAGCGTCAGGCACAGGGTATTTATTTAGAGTATGCTAAGCAGCTTATTGAAAAAGGCGAGGCTTACTATTGCTTCTGCGACGATGAGCGTCTTGAGGAGTGCAAGCAGGTAATCGGTGGAAAGGAAATCCATATTTACGATAAGCACTGCCTTAACCTTTCAAAGGAAGAGGTAGAGGCAAATCTTGCAGCTGGAAAGCCATATGTTATTCGTCAGAACAATCCTCGTACAGGCACAACTACATTCGTAGATGAGCTTTATGGAGAGATTACTGTAGATAATGCAGAGCTTGATGATATGATTCTTATCAAGTCTGACGGATATCCT
>JAFYYE010000054.1 GCA_017557715.1 Pseudobutyrivibrio sp. | reverse complement strand
AGTATGTTTGATTGAACCTTTTTATCTCTTCAGTTTCAAGACTTACGTAAGTCATTTGCACTTCAATTTCAGGAAGCTGATATTCATTTGCTATTATGTATGCATAACACTTTGCCTGAGCTTCATGAACAAGTACCGGCTTTTCAAAAGTCATGACATCCATATACATACCTTTTATTTCATCTACTGTTGCAGACCAGACAGTGCCATCCTCATCCATCTCTAAAACCACACCATCTGCTCTTCCTTCTAGCCCAATAGAATAATCTTCATATTCAATCTGATATTTCAATGGAACTTCTGCACGATAAAAAGGACCCATAGAACTTTGAATTTTTCTATGAATCCTACTTCCTTCCTGCATCGCTTCAAAAGGATCAACAGAACCTTTTCGGTCATCTATATCACCTTCTCTAAGTAAAAACTCAACAAGATTTCTAACAGATATATTAATTTGTGGCTTCTCTCCATCAGGAGTAACTAATCTTGCTACTTTCATAAATCTCCACTTTTAATCATAAAAAAACCTGTGAGTAATAACTCACAGGCTATATTATACATTATTCGATTTTATGCAACAACGAACTTTTTAACAGCATTCTTAAGAACAGAATCTTCTGGATTATTAAGATGAACATGCATTTCTCTCTTAATACCCATAGCTATTACTCCCAAGAGTGACTTTCCATCAATATAAACTACACCACTATGTAAATCTACATCGCCGCCACACTGTGAGGCTGCTCTAACAAATTCTTCTGCATCAGCTGTATTTTCTAATCTAATTTTAAACATCTTAAAAATCACTCCTATTATAAAAACAAACAGTTTCCCAAAACAGCTTAGTAATTTATAACATCATTTCTACACAGTGTCAATGGTGCAAATAATCAAAATCAATCATAAAATGGTTCTAAAAAAAACAATTATTGACAAATATACAATTATACGCAATGATGCATCTATGTTAGTTTCTTGAAGATTCAGTATTTTAGAGGATTTTCAGCGTGAGGAATATAGTTAGTTTCCATTAAGTTATTATTTATAATAAATTTAACTCAGCAATTATTAATAATCTGATAATTGTATTTAATGATAAACAAAGCCCCAAATTTATAAAATTCGAGGCTTATTATACTGCTTGTTTCTGAATGTTTTTGATTAAAATTGACTATTCTATAAACATATCACCATACCACTTTAATGCTTCTACATAAGAATCGTATACAACATGCATTTCGATATCGTGAAGAACCATTAATCTAGATATTTCCTGCCAATCTCCAGCTTCATAGCTAAGCAAGAACTCTAGCTGTGGAGAAAAAATACCATCATCACTAATGAGAGCCTTCTTAATTTCCGCACTAACACCAACCTGGCTCAACGCCTCTTCCATAGGCATATCCAAAATAAGATTCAATAATGAAAACAACCCCATCAGGAATAATTCGTCCTTACGCATCGCATAATCAAATGCAGGTGCCAAATTCTCCGCAAATCTAGCTCTAATCAAAGAAAGTCTTGTAATTTCATTTGGCTTTCCTGCAGCAAGCTCATTAAATAATGTAGTATTCAACCAACGCCTAATCTCCTTCTGTCCCAAAAGAGCTGTTGCCTGATTAATTGATCTAATATTTGAATTAATAGTAAGCTTATTCGCTATCTTAAGAAGCTCAATAGATAAAGCAGGATCCTGAGCAACTACATTTGCTACATCTTCCAAATCGAAATCGGACTGATTAATCACAGTCATAAGCTTCATGTAGTTAATTTTAATAGGTGTTACTTCTGTATCCTGAGTGTTAATTGGAACTCTAAAGAAAGTACCCTCGAAAATTTTGAATAAGCCAGAATCCTTAGCCTTCTCAAATTCCTCTTTGGTGTGCAGATTCTCTGCACAGAAAGTCATATTTGGAATATCTTTTCTAAAAGCCTTAGCCTGTTCAACAACGTCTCCAGCGTCAGCATTTATCAAGAACAAATCGAAGTCCTTCAATAATTCCTTATATTTTTCAATTTGCTCTAATGGTAAATCCTTTATAGCAAGCTTAAAACCTTTACTCTTTAAATCTAATAAGCGCTTTTTATAAGAATCTTCTGGCTTAATTGACTGATCCATAAGAAGAACTATTCTTCCATCAAATCCCGTTAACTGCTGTTCAATATTAGCAAACAACGAAATATTATTTATTGGAATAATAATATCGCAATTTGCAACTAAATCATCCTCCGAAATAGTTTCAAAAACCTCAATTCCCACAATAGAGCCAGCCCCGTCATATTTTCCAGCCCCTAGTAAATGTGGATTTTCAAACATGTTCTCCTTCTGTGCATACAAACAATAAGATGCCACCGACATGTCTTCGTAAAATAGTGGTACTAATGTAGCAAGCATAACCCTTCTCCTTTTTTAAGCCCCATATTTTTGTTAATAAACCCCAATAATTATTCTGACAGAATTGTCTGAATATTTATGTTTAATTATAGCACTCTATATTTTTATATTCAATTGTATCTGCCCATTATTGTAGAAATTAATGCCTTTGAAGTGCGTCACTATCATGCTACATAATCATAATATTCATCCTCTGTTGCAAAAAGCTCATATCTACCATCTACCAAACCCATATAACCTTCTGAAACTAAATATCCCTTCATAAAAAAACACCTCGATAGATTCAATGTAACTACTTAACTGTGTACATATTAACCTATAAACGTGTCCTTAATTATGGTCATGCTATTTAATGCAAAAAAAATAAGTGTTAAAGATGCATTCACATCTATAACACTCGAGTCAAACAGGGGATGAGAGAATCGAACTCCCACCAAAGGTTTTGGAGACCCCTATCATACCATTTGACCAATCCCCTAAATCGTAAGCGAAAAACCCAAAATTGATTTGAGTCCCTCACCCACGCGACTATGATATAGTAACATAATATCTAGCCGCTTTCAATAGAAAAATCACAAAAATTTCACATTTTTTACAACTTTTCTTCATAGGTTATATTCTAATAAATAACAATAAACCTATAGAGTGGAGACGGAGAGATTCGAACTCTTGACCCCCTGCTTGCAAGGCAGGTGCTCTCCCAACTGAGCTACGCCCCCAGATTTGCCTACTTATAAAAAATAGCAAGCGAATTGGTATTGCTTGCTACGAATATATAAATATAGTAACCTCAAAACTTCATACAGATTACGAGAATCATACGCTTACATCTTTTTGAATAAACCTTCGATCTATTAGTATTCATCAGCTGAATGCGTTACCGCACTTACACCTTGAACCTATCTACCTTATCGTCTTTAAGGGATCTTATCTCCTTGAAGGAGGGGATATCT
>JAFYYE010000053.1 GCA_017557715.1 Pseudobutyrivibrio sp. | reverse complement strand
CCTTTATGGTAGAACTTATAATAAAAAAAAGTGCTAGTTGCCAATAAAACTTTCCATCTATACTTCAATGGAAGTAGATAATACAATAGAACAGCAATGGCTACCATAAAATAATAATTAATCGAAATATACGACATTCACTTATTATTCTCCCGCTTTATCTGTTTTTATGTTGGTATGTAATGCCTTACAAACATCATTTACCACGAAATCAATTCCATCAGAATTCTCATCATCAAAATACAATCCATCTTCATTTCTAACCCAGCACCACTTCATTCCAAGCTGCTTTGGAGCCTGAAAATCTTTAGACAGATTATCACCGATATACATCATTGACTCAAATGGAATCCGCCAACGATTCTGCATGATTCTAAAAGAAATATCATTAGGTTTACGGAACTGAACACCACCAATAGAATCTGTGATAATAATGTCGTCTACCAAATCCTCCAAGCCAAGCGCCTTGATTTTATTTTCTTGACCATTGACGCGTCCATCCGTAATTATACCAGTATGCATACCAGCTGCACGAAGAGAGCTTAACATTTCTTTCACGCCATCATATAAATGGATATCTGGCATTTGTGCTCTATAAACATCTAAACATGCCTCTTTCTCTGTGACTCTGCCTATTTTTTCTAAATAACAATCGATAGCAGGTTTTCCCTGTGAAAAATAACTCCACAATTCGTCTTCAGCAGAAGATTCACCTAAATATTCAGCTATTTTTCTATACCCCGAACGAACATATTCTTTTTCGCTATAAAGAGTATCATCTAAATCAAAAATCACTCCTTTAAGTTCTGAATTGCTACCAATAGAAATACAAACACTATCATCAAATCGGCTGTAAACTGCACCATCTTCAATAACTCCACCGAAAAAACTTACTGTTTCGCCACAAAGTAATCTTAATACTGACTCTGCTGATTTCGCTCCTGCCTTCATGGACAACGGAGCACCTCCACCGTATCTTGGATTGATTTCAATATAATAATTCTCTCCGGTAACAGAGTCTCTAATTAGCTGTATAGTCATTGGACCACACGGTTTAAACTTGGCAATGATTTTCTTGCTTTCCTCAATCATCACAGTGTCCATACATATTTGAGTTTTTAGCACTTCTCCAGCACGAACCTGTAAGCGTTCACGTGGTGTAATATATATCGGATTCCCATCAAAATCGCAAAAGATATCTATAGTGTATTCTCTACCTGATACAAAAGGCTGAACTATATAATCCTCCACCTGATGTGCATACATCTCCAATTCAGCAGCATCTTCCACTTTGAAGGCATTTATACTGCTACTTCCGTCCTTTGGTTTTATAAAACATGGAAATCGATCTTTATATAGTTTGTAGTCATTATATGTTTTTGGAGCCTTAACACCACAACTCTCAAAAAATTCTCCTGTATTATTCTTATCTCTGCATATTAAAATCTTATCTGGCTTACTTATTAAAACCTTTGTTCCAATCTCTTCAAATCTTCCTACATTCTGAGAAAGCACCAATAAATCTGTGTCAATGGTAGGAATTAATAAATCTATCTTGTCATTTTTACAAATATCAACTAATTCGTCGATATAAGAAGGCTCCTTCATTCCACAAACCTTACGTGTGTAGTCACAATACGCAAGGGCAGGTGCTGTGCCAGCCATATCCGCACCATATATTTTCAAGTCCACTTCCAAACATAATGCTGCCTGTCTGAAAGCTCTCAATAATTCAATTCTTCTACCTACGCCAGTAAACAAGAGACGTATTTTCTTCATATACAACTATTCCTCCTAAATATCTACATATTGCTATAGATATCTCGCATTATTTTATCAACCGAACCGCAATCAAAAGCATTTACCTTCTCTGCAGCAGATTTTCCCAAAGACTCTAAATTCAAATACTCGACTTTAGCAAGTGCCTCCGCCCAAGCATTCTCGGTATTATCTACAACCTTTCCATTAGATTCATCTATTAAATCCACATTTCCTCTTATGTTACTTACAACACATGGTAATCCACTAGCCATAGCCTCCATGAGTGCCACTGGTAACCCTTCTTGCAAACTAGGAAAAACAAATATATCAGAGGCATTTAATAATTCAGATGTGTCAGTCCTGAATCCAAGTAATTTTACCCTATCACCTAAACCTTTAGATTCAATCAATGATTCAAGCTCTTCTTTAAGCTGCCCCTTGCCTACTATAATGTAATAAAAATCATTATCTATTTTTGATAAAGCATTAATAACCTCTTTGTGATTTTTTCTATCGGATAATTCTCCTATAGAAATCAACAGTTTGGCATCATTAGGTATCCCTAGCCCTTTTCTTACTTCCTCTCGATTGCATCGTACCTGAAATTTACCCACATCTACACCAATACCTGGAACATATGCATTCTTCTTGGCTGAAAATCTCGCAACTGCACGCTCATAATCTTCTTTATTTATCGTTATTAGTACATCTGTATACTTACTAAGGAATTTCTCCAAAGGATAAAATACTAACCAATTTTTAAATGGCGCCCCTGAAAAAAAATGAAAACCATGAGCAGTATAAATTATCTTCGTCCTTGTTTTATGCGCCACTAAGCGCATTATCGCTGAAGCGATAGGAGTATGTGTGTGTATAAATGAATAATCTCTTTCTCTGACAAGCTTTAATGACTCACGATATGCACTTATATGCCTTTTTATTGCAAAAGGCTTCCTAGAAAAGTCGATTTGAATGCACTCGACACCAATATTCGACAAATCTTTCTTTAATTTTTCCACTCGCTCTCTTGGCCATACCGATTCGTCCATGAAATCAGTTGCCACATCTACTACATACCCTAATTTTTGCAAAATGGATATGTTATTCATATTAAACTGACCGATCATTCCTGGTACAGTCGCAACCATTAAAACTCTTTCGCTCATCTTATCCAACCAAATTTCTTAAAGTAAAACTTCTATCTCATTCTGAAACACCAATTTAACAATCTACTAGTATTATAAATGCCTAAAATATTAGAGCTCCATCTTACTAGTAGTGTTTTTTTGTCAGATTTGCTTTTCAAAACTTTCTTCATTTTTCTATGCCAAGCTATATCATTCTTGATATAATTTTGGCAATTTACTAGCAATATAATATATTCATAACATGCCATTTTTATTAGAGAAGTACTTATATCCTTATACTCTTCCAACGCAGACAATCGTACCCACTTATCCAGAATGTCTTTCCAGTCATAATAACTATTATCCTGAAATGTTGCAGAATTCGAATCTGATATTCCCTGTCTATAATTATAATACATGCCATTGTAACAGCCATACGTCTTAGCATGTAAATAGCATTCCATGGACCAATCAATATCCTCGTCTCTTTTTCCAACTTCAAATAAAATATGATTATTTTCTAAAAAAGATTTTTTAATCATCTTTAAGCATGGGCTAGCATTAAATTTATTTCTATTTGCCATATACTCAAAAACTTCTTGACGAGACTTGTTGTGCAAGGAATTTATATCATAATCTTGTTCTATGACTACTTTCTTTCCACTATCATATACCTTATATCCATTCAAAAAGAATATTTCAGGCTCATCCTGCTCCTTGCAAGCTGCAACAATTTTAGAAAAAGTATCCTTTTCAATATAGTCATCTGAATCTACATATAAAACGTATTTTCCCTGAGCCTTGCATAATCCATTATTTCTAGCTAATGATGGCCCACCATTTTCTTGACTAAAGACATGG
>JAFYYE010000052.1 GCA_017557715.1 Pseudobutyrivibrio sp. | reverse complement strand
CGTCCTTTCCACCCTTATCTCTGAAGTACTCAGCCATAGTAAGTCCTGTAAGACCAACTCTCATTCTGGCTCCAGGTGGCTCGTTCATCTGACCGAAAACCATGCAGGTCTTGTCGATAACGCCTGATTCCTTCATTTCATAGTAAAGGTCATTACCCTCACGAGTACGCTCACCTACACCTGTGAATACTGAGTATCCACCGTGCTCTGTAGCGATGTTGTGGATAAGTTCCTGGATAAGTACGGTCTTACCTACACCGGCACCACCGAACAATCCGATCTTACCACCTTTCTGATAAGGGCAAAGAAGGTCAACGACCTTAATACCTGTTTCAAGCATTTCTGTTGATGTTGCCTGTTCCTCAAATGCTGGAGCTTTTCTATGGATAGGCATCTTCTCAACACCCTCAGGTGCTGGCTGCTCATCAATAGCATCTCCAAGTACGTTGAAGATTCGACCAAGTGTTGCCTCACCAACAGGAACCGAAATTGGTGCTCCTGTAGCAAGTACATCCATTCCACGTACTAAACCATCTGTAGGACCCATGGCAATACAACGAACTGTATCGTCACCCAAATGCTGTGCTACCTCGACAACCAGTCTCTCACCATTATCTCTTGTGATTTCAAGAGCATCGTTGATTTCTGGAAGCTCGCTATTAGCAAAGCTTACGTCGAGTACGGCACCGATAATCTGAGTGATTTTACCTATATTATTTGCCATCTTTTCACTCCTATCTGCTTTTTTAAGAAAGCGCCTCTGCACCAGCGATAATCTCGGTCAATTCCTGAGTAATTGATCCCTGGCGGGCACGATTGTACTTTAATGATAGATCACTAATAATTTCCTCAGCATTATTTGTAGCTGAATCCATGGCCTGCATACGAGCACCATTTTCTGATGCAACTGCTTCAACTAATGCGCCGTATACAAGTGAAGTCACATACTTTGGAACAATGAGGTCTAAAGCCTCCTCTTCATTAGGTTCAAAGTTCATAAGAGCTTCTGCACCTGATGATTTAGCTGCCTCAACATCTTCCTCAGCAACCTCTGCTGGAAGTAGCTTCATAAGCTTTGGAATCTGGCTAACTGTATTTTTGAAGTGTGTATATACAAGGTAAATCTGTCCGATTTCCCCGCTTGCATATGCTGAAAGGACATCCTTGCAAATTTCCATTGCATCTGCATAAGTAGGGGCCTCCATTACAGGAGAATAGTCCTTAACAATCTCATAACCCTTATGAGTAAGACTTTCGCCTCCCTTATGTCCTATTACATAAAGCTTTACATCCTCAGGCTTCATATCAGAACCAGTAATCATCTTTACAATATTTGAATTGTAACCACCTGCAAGACCACGGTTAGATGTAATGACGATAACGCCAATTTTCTCTGAACCATTGTCCTTAAGGTATTTATTGTTTACTGCTCCTGCCTTGGCAAGCATACTACAGATTGTATTGTACATAGCGTTAAAATACGGTGTAGTCTGCTCTGCCTTAGAGCGAGCCTTCTGGAGCTTTACTGTAGATACAAGCTTCATGGCCTTAGTGATCTGCTGAGTGCTGGAAACACTCTGTTTTCTTCTTTTTATGTCTCTCATTGAGGCCATAACAGATCACCCTCCTTACTTGTAGCTCTTTTTACACTCCTCGATAGCCTTGATTAGCTTCTGTTCCATGTCATCCTCAAGAACCTTTGTAGTCTTAATAGATTCTGGAATCTCTGGATACTTAGTATCAACCAAATCAAATAATGCCTTTTCAAATGCCTGAATGTCTGCTGTTGGAATATCAAGCAAATATTTCTTAGTAGCAGCATAGATAATCATAATCTGATACTCTACTGGCATTGGAGCATACTGTGGCTGTTTTAACATCTCCTTGATTCTCTCACCTTGAGCAAGCTTTTCAGCTGTATCTGCATCAAGCTCTGAACCAAACTGTGCGAAAGCTGCAAGCTCACGATACTGAGCAAGCTCTACACGGATAGGAGCTGCGATTTTCTTCATAGCCTTAATCTGAGCAGAACCACCTACACGG
>JAFYYE010000051.1 GCA_017557715.1 Pseudobutyrivibrio sp. | reverse complement strand
TTCCGAGGCGAGGCTTCTTTACTACGGAGACCACAAAAGAGCTCCTGAAGGCCCTCATTTATACAAGAAAGACGGATATTATTATCTTCTTGAAGCGGAGGGTGGAACAGGCCCGGGACATAGGGTTACCGTATCCAGATCAAAGGATCTGTTTGGTATATATGAGCCCTGTCCATATAATCCAATTATGAGACAGCAGGATAAGTCTGCTGCCAGTCAGCGCTGCGGACATGGAGATCTTGTTGATACTCCTGACGGAAGATGGTATATGGTATATCTCTGCGGAAGAATGATCGGTAGTGGATACAGCATCCTTGGACGTGAGACTGCGATGGATCCTGTTACCTGGACTCCTGACGGATGGCCGATAGTCAACAATCTGAAAGGACCGTCAGCAATGCAGATAAAACCTTTTCCGGAGTATAGCTATATTGACGCAAAGTCTCGCGAAGCTCGGGATATTTCTCCCTGCGGTCTTCCCCCTGGAGTACATGACCCCAAGGAGTTTTGCTAAGAGAGATATCTCTTTTGAAGTGGACGGATCAGGTTCGGAAGTTAAGCGTACCTTTGTAATTATGGGAAGTAAAGCACCTCTTTCCAGTGTTGACAGCCGCAATATTGTGCTCAGGAGGCAGACCTCTTTTACATTTGATTATTCGGTAAACATGCTTATTCCTTCGGGCATGAGCGATGGGCAGAGTGCAGGCATAACAGGGTATTATGACGAGAACACCTATCTTGAGTTCGGGGTTATCTGTAGGATGGGCAAAAAATACATCTACTGCAATGAACACATCGGAGATGAGGATAAAACTATAATTGCAGAAAATCCGCTTTCTGAGGGAACCGGGAAAGTACAGCTTACGATGAGAACGGATTATCTTAAGCGCACCCTTTCTTATGATTCAACAGTCTTTACGACTCTTGAAAACGTATATTATCTTTGTGATGAAGGACTTTCCAGGGGAAAGCGTTTTACCGGAGCGCTGGTAGGAATGTATGCCTATGCCGGCCCGGAAAATGATATGTCAGTTACATTTATCGACGATCATTATGATGAATAAATGATTTAGGAGCAGAAATGAATCACGACAACGACATATATTTAGAGAGCTTTGAAAAGCACAAGGGTAGTCCCCTCATGACTTTGCTGGGCTTTTATAAGGGCATGTACCACAACTTTTTCTGGTCTACGGTTTTCTATATTATTAAGCACAGCCCGGTATGGATACTGCCTATTATCACAGCCAATATCATCAATAATGTCACTGATAAGAACCCCAATGTTATTCGGGTTATCCTGTTGAATGTGGGACTTATGGTGGTGCTTCTTGTGCTGAACGTGCCCATGAACTATCTGCACATAAGGTTCAGAAGTAAGGCTGTCAGAAAGGTTGCCAATAAGAATGATAAGGATATCATAGTGGCAGTTCATTTCACAAACCCTGAGACAAGCGGAAGATATGACAGCTATGCAGCCAACCTTGAGAAGTATGATGTGGATTATGACGTATTTGCTTCATCATATTATCCATACTGGCACGGAACACTTTCTAATCTTAAAAATGTGCTTTCGAATATTGCTGATAAATATAATAAGAAGGTAATGGTTGCCGAGACTTCATATGTGCATACATTGGAGGATGGCGATGGACACACAAATACTGAGTATGAAGGTAAGAGTGGAGACGCTTTAAACTATGACATCTCAGTTCAGGGACAGGCTGATTCTGTTCGCGGTGTCATTAGCGCAGTAGCTTCTATTGATAAAGGTATTGGTGTTTTCTATTGGGAGCCAGCATGGATTCCTGTAAATGTATATGATAAGGATGCCGATGATGCAGAAGAGGTTCTTGCTTCTAATAAGGAAGCATGGGAGAAGTATGGCTCAGGCTGGGCATCATCTTATTCTGGAAAATATGATAAGGATGCAAGAGATTGGTTTGGTGGTTCTGCAGTAGACAACGAGGCGTGGTTTGATTTTGAAGGACATGCCCTTCCATCAGCCAGAATTTACAGCTATGTAAGAACAGGTGCATCTGCTCCATTATCGGTTTTACGAATTGATGTTGAGGATGTTACCTTTGAGCTGGGAGATGAAGTGAAGCTTCCAGAGAATGCAAAGGTGGTTTATAACGATGGTTCTGAAATCGAAGTAGCAGTTACATGGGATTCAGAAGCATTTAATGCAGCAGTTAACAATGGCGCTGGTACATATGAAATCAAGGGAACAGTTACAGTTCTTGATAAAGAGGAAGAGGTTATTTGCAAGCTCACAATTAATCCTAGAAATCTTCTTGTAAATCCGGGATTTGAGGATGGGAACACTTCATGGACAATCAGTGATGATGGAAATACTGATGGCGAAAATGGAGTGTCAGCACAGGCTGATTCATCAAATGTAAGAACTGGTACCATGTGCATGAAGTTCTGGGACAATGAGAACATTGATTACACAGTAGAGCAGGAACTTACCTTAGACAAAGGTATCTATAAGCTTGGTGCCTATGTGGAAGGCGGCGACTGCGGAGATAATGCAGAGCTCAAGCTATATGCAAAGGTCGGCGAGGAGAGCTTTGAAACTCCTACAGCTGTTACAGGTTGGCAGAATTGGGCTAACCCACAGGTAGAGGAAATAAAGGTTACTGCTGATGGCACTGTAGTAAAGGTAGGTGTTTCAGTGAAGGCTGTTGCTGGCGGCTGGGGTGCATGGGATGATTTCTATCTCTATCGCACAGGCGATGTTGACGAGGAAGTTGAGCCAGGCAAGGAAGATGACAACGGAGACATAGACAATCCTGGCGAAAACAATGACGACCCTACACCAACAGTCACACCAAATCCTGATGATAACAAGGATGACGAGAAGGTAGATCCAGCCAAGGATGCACAGGTAGTCATTGAGCAGGTTGTAAAATGCGTAAAGGAAATTGTAAAGGTAATCCAGCCTGTTATTAAGCCTATTGTAAAGGCGATAACAAATATCTTTAAAAAGATTTTTGGATGGTGGTAAAGCTTGGATTTGGAGTTCCAACCGTAATATACAAAGCAGAAAACATACCTATACCTATTCGCATTCTCATACATATGGGAATAGGCTCCATCATATATACGGTTGTTACTGTCCTATGTGTTTTGTTAAATTTTGTTTAAGTTTTCATTGATGAATTAAGGCAGAAAGAGCACAAGCCACTGATTCATTCTAAATTTTTTTGTCTCATAAAACTTTAGATTAAATCCTCTTATTACTTAAACGCTAGTAATGAGGGGATTTTTATTGTAGTTTTTTATCTATAGAACATATACAATGGTTGTAATTATATTTTAAAAAGGAGAGGATGTTTATGAGAGTATTTCAATCAAAGTGGTTTATATTTTTATGCAGAGTCATACTTTGGGGATTGGCGATTAAGGGATACGATATATTACGATCAAAAATCAATATGGGTTTATATATTGATAGTAAAGCGTTAAATCTTTTTCTAGAGTTTGTCTTATTATGCGTTACTGCATTTATTATTGATAAAATAGTTAATTGGTTTCAAAATCATTTTTTATATAAGATATATCAAAATGAATAGAGCTTAGTCAGGGGGATATTAAGTTTTTGTAAAAGGAGAGATTGAATATGGCAAAAGTGATTTTATTAAATGGTAGTCCTAAGGCCAATGGGTGCACAGCTACAGCACTACAGGAAATGGTAAGCGTTTTTGAAGCTGAAGGAGTAGAGGCTGAGATTATTCATGTAGGTAACAAGGCTATTAGAGGATGTGTGGCTTGCGGCAAATGCAAGGAGCTTGGAAAATGTGTCTTTGATGATTTGGTAAATGAAGTTGCTCCTAAGTTTGAAGAGGCTGACGGAATTGTTGTTGGCAGTCCTGTATATTATGCTTCACCAAATGGCACAATCCTTTCATTTATGGATAGATTGTTTTACAGCACTTCATTCTCAAAGCATCTTAAGGTTGGAGCAGCTGTTGTAAGTGCTCGCCGTGGAGGAAATACAGCAACATTTGATGTGTTAAATAAATACTTTTCCATCAGCGGGATGCCTATAGCTACAAGCACTTATTGGAATCAGGTTCATGGATTCAGTGCAGAAGATGTGAAAAAGGACCTTGAGGGATTACAGACCATGCGAAACCTTGCCAGAAATATGGCATTCATGATTAAGGCATTTGACGATGCAAAGGATAAGTATGGCGAGCCTGTGTTTGAGCGAGGTTCTTTTACAAGTTTTGCGGATGGGAAATAAAGGCATAATCTTAAGATTAATGAGTTATATTTAGATTTACCTTTTCATTTAAAATATTATATTGATCCTTATCGGAGATATCAGAGTCTGTGATAATAGTATTAAAATCTTTGATATCTCCGAACTTTTTCATAGTATGTTGCCCGAATTTTGAGTGGTCAACAAGAAGAATATTTTGCTCAGAATTTCTCATAACTACCTGTTTTATTGAACAATCCATTTCTGTGCTGGTTACACCATAGACCGTATCTATAAAGCCTGTTCCTAGAAAGGCGGAGTTAAAGTGAAAATTTGAAAGATAGGTCAAAGTATCCATGTCCATGGAGCCTCCGTTTGCGTCCTGATATTTACCTGGAGCCATGTATAATGTGATATATGGATTGTGAGAACACTCCTGCATTACTGCCAATGAGCTTGTCACAACGGTGTGATGCAAGGGTGGAAGATATCGGGTCATAAGCAATACTGTGGTACTTGGATCTAGATAAATTACATCGTTTTCTTTGATAAATTCTACAGCGCGGCGGGCAATTGCGGCTTTAGCTTCGAAAAAGCTTTCTTTTCGCATGTCAAAAGTGTGTATAACTGAGCTTGGATGCCTGATAGTAGCACCTCCATAATGAGTAATAAGTATTCCCTGTTCTTCCATTATGTGTAAGTCTCTTCTGATAGTCATATCAGACACACCAAATTTTTGTGATAAATCCTTTACATTTACAGTAGTCTGTTCTTTTAACGATTCGTAGATAGATTCACGGCGGCGTATTCCATTATTTTCATTTATCTGTTTCATAGAATGCTCCTTCAGATGATAGAATGTTTTATTAAACATAATTATACCACAGAACTCCACAAATCAAACAACATCGAACGTTATATCATGTTAATATATGTGCTATTATCTTTTTGTAAAGATGGAATTTACAAGGCCTGCGAGAAGTTAGGTTTATTTGATTCTGTTGCTTGTTAATACCTTTCAGCGTGATCTCGGTAGAGAGCGTTATGGAAGGTATTAATATAAATCAAAGAATTAATTGTCGATTGACACATAATATATAAAATACAAAAATTACTTAAGCTCGCATTTGCGGGCTTTTTTGATGTCTTTTTATATTCTATGTGTCAAATGACAACTTGGGCCAAAAATAGGGGATGCCTCGAGTTTATATATTTATCTATGCGTATAATTTTAAAACTTTTATTTAGCTCTCCAATCAACTAAAATAAAGACATTAACAAATCGGGATTTTTAGAGGCAAATTATATTTCAGTTTAACTCGTTAAGGGGGATAAAGTGGATATCATATATAAGAAACTTACGGAAAATGAATTAGATACATTTATTCAAATGAGGATTAACCAACTTCGAGAAGAAGGTGCGACTGAAGACATAGATTTAGTCCCAAATCTGAAGGATTATTACAAAAGACATATGTCAGATGGAACATTTGTCTCATGGCTGGCAATGGATGGTGATGAGATTATAGGTACAAGCGGAATGTCTTTTGTCGAAAAGCCTCCGTATTTTGGATGTCCTTCTGGAAGAATAGGTTTACTTTCCAGTATGTTTACTAACCCGAATTACAGGAGAAAAGGTATAGCCAAGGAATTGCTTTCAAGAGTAGTAAATGAAGCTAATGAATATGGTTGTGGTACTGTTCAGATTACTGCATCAGATTTGGGAGTAAAGCTATATACTGATTTTGGATTTAAACATAACGGGAACTTTATGTATTATAAATTATAGTATGAATTTCCGATTTTGTAGAGATGATGATAATCCTAATTTGTATGGTTAAGGGGGACTCAATGAAAAAATATATAGCATTTCTTCGTGGTATAAATATTAGCGGTAAAAACAAAATTAGAATGTCTGATTTGAAGTTGGAATTTGAAAATGCAGGGTTTACGCAGGTGTCAACATATTTGAATAGTGGCAATGTTACATTTTTATCTGATGACA
>JAFYYE010000050.1 GCA_017557715.1 Pseudobutyrivibrio sp. | reverse complement strand
CCTTACTTTCCACTTTCTGTTTACCAGTTGAAATTCATATAGCGGAAATTATTGCATCTCGCTATCAGCCTGTGGATGACATAGTTCTTTGCACAGTTTTTGGTGGATTACTTATAGGTGGCAGTCTCGGAATTGTTATTAGAACAGGGGCTTCTACTGGTGGTATGGATATTCCACCTATTGTTTTGAATAAGTATTTTGGCATATCTATTTCTGGTGTTATGTGGGTTTGCGATATTATTATTCTTGGTGTACAGGCTATTTTCACCGACAACAGATTGGTTCTTTACGGAATCATTCTGGTTGTGATTTATACTATGACATTAGATAAGACTTTGATTCTTGGTAAGGCCAAGACTCAGATAAAGATAGTTAGTAAGAAGAGCGATGAAATTAGAAGAGCAATTTTACAGGATATCGACAGAGGCGTTACTGTGATGTATGGTCGCACTGGATATCTTGGCAAGGATACAGAGATTTGTCTTTCTATCGTATCCACTCGTGAGCTTGCTAAGACAGAGCGTCTTGTGCATCAGATAGATCCGGAGGCATTTATTATTGTGAGCCGTGTATCAGAGGTTAAGGGACGAGGATTTACAGAACAGAAAAAGTATTTATAAAATAAAATGGCACCCGCTGTTAAATCGGGTGCCATTTTTGGAGTATTATGGGATTAATCTTTGAAGAATGAAATTTCTTCATTAAGCTTTTCGGCAATTTCTTTCAAATCAATAGCTGATTCAGCAAGTGTTGAAACTGTAGCTGAAAGCTCCTGAACTGATGCGCCTGTTGTCTCAGATGAAGCAGCATTCTCTTCTGAGATAGCCGAGAGTGAAGACATGGCATCTGATACAATCTGGTTTGAAGATACACAGGTATCTGCACCGTCAGCGATATCATGTACACCTTCAACTGTTCCATCGATATCTTCAAGCATTCCGTTTACAGATTCGAGTGTTTCACCAAGAGCATCTTGCTGCTCCAGATTACCTTGCTTAATCTCGTTAGCTGCATTAACAGCTGCGCTAGCCTGCTGTAAGAGGGCATCCATCTGAGTTCTAATATCCTGTGCCATGCTTTCAGAATCATCAGCCAGCTTTCTGATTTCCTCAGCAACAACTGCGAAGCCCTTTCCGGCTTCACCAGCACGAGCTGCCTCGATACTAGCATTAAGCGAAAGAAGGTTGGTTTGTGAAGCAATTCCAGAAATACCTTCTACAGACTCATTGATATTTGAAACCGCATCCTGAGTGGCAGAAATAGTTTTGGCTATCTCGTCAATCTTTACGGTCATGTCGCTACTTGAAGCCTGAAGGTTAGAAAGGGATTTGCTGGATGTCTGTGAAGCGTCTTTCATCTTTGTTGCAAGAGTTTCCATATTGCTTGTGGAGTTTTGCACGCCTGATACAGCATCTGTAATCTTTCCAACACTTTCAGCAGCCTGTTGGATTTCCTCAGCCTGCTGAACAGCACCTGTAGCAATCTCGGTAACTGAGTTTGCAACGCCTTCCGTTGTTGCTGAAATCTGGCTTGCCATATCTGATAGATTCTCCGATGAAGAAGTAACAGTGGCAGCAGAATGTTTAATAGCTTTAACAATCGATTGAAGTTTATCTATAACTGAGTTTGTACTTCGTACAATCTCGCCAAACTCATCTTTTCTACCGTCAAATGCAGAAATTTTATTAAATCGACCATCCGCTAAATCAGTAACACAGGCTGTAACTGAAATGATTGGCTTTGTAAAGCTGTTGGCCATGAGGAGTGAAATGACAAATGCAATAACCAAAAGGATTACACCAATCAAAACAACGATCATAGCTGTTCTACGAGATTCCAGTAATACTTCGGATTCTTTTGCAGCGATACATACAGTGTAACCAGAAACAGGTTCGCGTACCCATGACAGATATGAAAGTGTTCCTGTAGCAGTGCTTTCGTAGGTGCCGCTAGTCTCTGATGAGGTCATATATGGTGAAGATGAGAAGTTCATTGGCTCATCATCAGGTGAAATCTCATAATCTGAATGTGCTGCTACATCGCCGTTTCCATCAACGATAAAGCCTTCGTCGATGTTTGCAGCAAGGAATTCATGCATTACATTTAAATCGAAGCTTCGTGTAACAAACCCAATTAATGTAGACTGATCTTCATCGAAAATAGGAACGATAATAATAGTAATTCTGTTTCCTGAAGATTTACTTACGATTACATTTGAAACAACAAGCTGTTTTGTTTCTTTACATTTCTGAAGGTAATCTCTGTCAGAAATATTTACAAGTTCCTTACGGTCTGTTCTAAGAAGCTGATCGCCATTGGTGACTGAAAGGATTATACTTGCGTTGCCATCATCCATTTTAGTATTAATGGCATCCATGTGAGCCAACATTACAGAATCTGGTATTGGAGCATCCTCCATACCATATGTCTTTATGTAATTTATGGTACTAGGAGAATAGGCAAATGTTTCCAAAGTAATAATGTTTTTGGCAACCATTTCCGCAAACTCTGATTCTACATACTTGGCATTAGAGCCTAATAAATCAAGCGCATCTGATTTTGACTTATTAGTAGAGGTGTTGTAGCTAATGATGATTGAAATCAGAAGTGGAACAGCTACTAAAAGTGCCATAATAGCTATAAGCTTTGTTTTTACACTGTCTTTAAAGTTTACAGTACCAGACTGTTTTGGTGTTTTTTCTTGCTTTCCCATATTTACCTCCATATAAAATCATAAATATGATTGCAAAATTACTCTTTTACAATTGTATCATTCATATTATTAGAGATTTGTGTATTATGTGCGAAAAAAGAGTGATTTATATAATCAAAATGTGGATAAGTCGAGAAATAATATAGAGGATTTAATATAGTTATCCACAGAAATTAGTTAATAGCTAAAATACAAATCTAAACAAAAGATAATTTGCAGGAATAGTTGCATGTAAATTGAATGTTGATTTTAGACTAGAAAAATCGCGGTTTTTGTGTTAAAGTTTTTTTGGTTAATTCTATTAATATTTTCAATCAAAACGAAAGGAGAGCAGCTATGGATAAATCCGACAGTCACGGGCGATTATGTAACTTATTTGCAGCTGCTCTTTTCTTATTTTAATCGAGCAGTTTCCCTTTTGGTGTTTATTGCAATTACATATTCAGTGACTTTTTTATGCCTATAGTTCAAGCGAAACTATGGAAACAAAGGACTTATTAGAGGACAACAAGATTCAGGAGATTATAGACTTACTGCGTTCTCATATGGAAGCAGACCAGATTATCGAGGCTCTGGATGATTACCATGAGAACGATATTGCTGAGGCCTATGAAGCCCTGGATACAGAAGACAGAAAGAGGCTCTTTGATATCTTAGGAGCAGAGAGACTTTCTGAAATTTTCCCTTACATAGAGGATGTAGGAGAATACTTAACTGAGATTACACCAGAGCAGGCGGCTGACGTCCTTGAAAACATGGATGCCGATGATGCCGTTGATGCTTTGGAGGATATCGAGGACGAGGAGCAGAGAGAAAAGCTCATCGAATTGATGGATGAGGATGCTTCTGCAGACGTTCGACTGATTAATTCTTACGATGAGGATGAAATCGGTAGCATGATGACTACAAATTTCATCGTTATCGGAGAGCATTTCTCTGTAAAGCAGGCTATGCGCTCTTTGATTTCTCAGTCTCAGGACAACGATAATATCAACACTATTTATGTAGTGGATGACGAGGACAAATACTGTGGCGCCATTGAGCTTAGAGATTTGATTCTTGCCAGAGCTGATACTCCACTTGAGGATATCATCAGTCACAGCTATCCAAGCGTTCAGGCGGATGCAGTTATCTCTGATACTATCGAAATGTTAAAGGATTACGCGGAGGATTCAATCCCAGTTCTTAATCCAAACGATGAAATTATCGGTGTAATCACTTCTCAGGATATCATCGAAGCCGTTGATGAAGAGATGGGTGAAGATTACGCTAGGTTGGCTGGTTTGACAGCAGAAGAGGATTTAAATGAGACCCTCCCAGAGAGTATCAAAAAACGTATTCCTTGGTTGCTGTTATTATTAGGCCTTGGTCTCATCACCAGTTCTGTAA
The DNA here is from genome assembly GCA_017557715.1 of Pseudobutyrivibrio sp. Lineage (GTDB taxonomy): Bacteria > Bacillota > Clostridia > Lachnospirales > Lachnospiraceae > Pseudobutyrivibrio. The sequence goes on along the minus strand of JAFYYE010000050.1, from coordinate 4,437 downwards.
TTGGAATTTTTGATAAGGTAGTTGCTTCAGTAGCAATTGTCGTTGTGTTCCAATCACTTATTTTGGATATGGCCGGAAATGTTGGTACACAGTCCCTGGCTGTTACTATTCGAGTGCTTATGGATGAGGAAATTTCTGGTGTAGAAAAAGCCAAATTTGTTCTTAAGGAAATGCGAGTAGGTGGCACAAATGGTTTGATATTAGGTCTTTTAGCATTTGTGTTTGTAGCACTTTATTTACATGGCTTTAAAGGCTATGTATGGTTTGCAGCATTTAGTGTGTCTGGTATTGTTGGATTTTCACTATTTGTTGCAATGATAGTATCAAGCTTCATTGGTACCATCATTCCTATCTTCTTCCACAAGATTAAGGTGGATCCTGCGGTAGCTTCTGGACCACTTATCACAACGGTAAATGACTTAGTAGCAGTTGTTACTTATTACGGTTTGGCAGGCTTACTTTTAGTAGGACGTTTATAACAGATTTTGATTATAATTTTAGCCCCTTATGTTGTTGCGTAAAATAACAACATAAGGGGCTATTTTCACACAATTTACATAAAAAACAACAAAATATTGTAGAACTTAATGCTCAAATAGGATAAAATTAAATCATAAAAACCAACTTCTATACGGTCGATATATATAGTGTATAGAAGCTCTAGTTTTTTAAAATTTAATAGGTAAGGAGTGTGACCCTATGAAGAAAAACTACGTCCTTGACACCAACATTCTGATCCATTGTCCTTCTGCATTATTTGGTTTTGATGATAATAATGTTATTATCACCACCACTACACTTCAGGAATTGGATTCAAAGAAGACAGCCTATGCAGAGGTTGGCTATGGCGCAAGAGAGTCAATTCGAAACATCGAATCGATTGAGGGAGACTATGCGAATGGGGTTACAATGCCGAATGGCGGTACCTTTAAAATCGCTAAAGAATCTGATTTTGAAAAGCTGGTTCCAGCTGAGTTTACGCTAGACAGACCTGACAATAGAATAATTAATGGTGTTCTTGCTATTGCCAAGCAAAGCGAGCTTGAGACTATTTTAGTTACGAATGATATTTCCATGAGAATCAATGCTACCATGTGTGGCTGCGTGGTACAGGGTTATCACAATGAAATGATTCTTGATAATGAAAATTATTCAGGACGACGAGATATAACCCCTGAGGATATTGAGAGTCCATTTAATAAAGGATTTCTCGAGAATGAATTTGGTATTTGTAGAGAGGGAAGCAATTCCGCTTTATATACTTTCAAAGAAGATGGCTGGCATCTATTGAAGGATAGAGATTACTACACTCCATATTGCCAACCAAGAAACGTGGGACAAAGATTTGCATTATATGCACTTTTGGCAAGTCCCGATGAGTTGCCACTTGTTATCTTAAAGGGTAGTGCAGGTACAGCGAAAACATTCCTTTCACTTGCTGCAGGCCTTCAGGGCTACTATCACAACGGCTTCGACAGAATCATGATTACCAGAAGTAACACCCTTTCAGATAATGATTTGGGATTTTTACCAGGTGATTTGGAAGAAAAGATGACTCCTCTTATTGCGCCATTCATGGATAACCTTCAGGTACTTCTTAAGGGACAAAATGAGGAGAAGGAGCAGGTAAAGCTTCAGATAGAGGATATGTTTGAGACAGGAATTATCGAGATTTGCTCTCTCGCCTACATGAGAGGTCGTTCGCTTGTAAATTCCTTTATCATCGTTGATGAGGCTCAGAACTGTACTATTGGACAGATACTTGAGATTATCACTAGAGCAGGCAAAGGTTCCAAGGTTGTACTTCTTGGGGATCCAGACCAGATTGATTCTCCAAAGCTGGACAGAAAGAACAATGGTCTTTCCTTTGCAGCTGAAAGAATGAAGGGCTCTAAGCTTTGCGCACAGATTACCTTCGATGAAAGTGAGTCTGTCAGAAGTCCACTGGCAGCTGAGGGCGCAAAACGCCTGGTTATTAAATAGTTAGCTTTCTATATTGTTATAATAATCCTCCTTTTACATCAGGATTCCCTTGTTGCATGGGGAATCCTGATTTATTGTAATTCTTAAAAATTATAAAGGAATTATAAAAATGGCACTGTACTACTTGAAACAATACAGAGGATGCGTATACTTAGTAAAAAACATAGTTTTGAATTTTTAGGTAATACGGAGGGAAGTTTAATGAAAAAACGTATAGCTATGGTTTTAATCTGTGCATTGGCAGGAACATCTATGATAGCCTGCGGAAAGAAAACAGAGCCTATAAATACTGACAACACTCAAGCAACAGAACAAGTTCAGCCTGCAGAAGAAAATAAAGAATCTGATAAAGACCCTGTCAGCACATCTGCGCCTGATATATCTTTTGCATCAGTTAAGGTGGAAGGATACGATTATTATGTAGGCGAGGCTCAGTGTCTTCAGATTACTGACGACAAACATCCAGAGCTTAAGGTCGCTGTAGATGAGTATTTCGATGGTGTGGTTAAAGTTTTTAACACTGGCGTCGAAGAAATGAACGAACAGGCGAAGCAGCAGAATGATGAGATGGGAGATAGCGAAAACACAATAAAGTATTCTGAAAATATCACTATCGATATAAAGCGTCGCGATAACAAACTTCTTAGCTTTGTTCTTAATGATTATACATTTATGGGAGGAGCCCACGGCGGTGGAAGCTACACAGGTGTGAACTTTGATGTAGCCACAGGAAAACAGATTACGCTTGATGATTTAGGTGATTCAGAAGCAATCAGACAGACTTCAAAGCAGTATATTTTAGATACAATAGCAAATTCTTCAGAACAAGCTAGAGGAAATCTATATAGTGATGATATAATAGACTATAAACAAGTGATTGAGGAATTATTTTCAAATGGAAACCAGCCAGAGTTCTATTTAGATACTGTAGGCATCACATTTATTTTCCAGCAGTATGATATTGCACCATATGCAGCTGGCACAATTTCCGTTACAGTTCCATATTCACAGTATGAAGGTATCAATGATAGATACACACCGCTTCCTGATTCTAACTATGCTTTCCAGCTTTCTAATGCTGGTATAGACAGTAGAATAGATTTTAATGGCGACGGACAGCTTGATACTATTAGCGTGATTAACACTTGGGACGAGGAGGCTGATAAAAACTACGTCGTTTTAAGAGTAAATGGTGAAGACTTGAAAAACGAGACTGGCAACGGTAGCTGGTATACAGGTTATTTTATTCACAACGACCAGGGTAACTTTGTTCTTCTTGCAAATGACGGCATCAGTATGGATCTTTATGATGTGTCAAAGGGAATCAAGGCTAAGAGTCACATGGATACAACACTTTCTGTAAAGGAAGTTACGGAATCTGGAATTACTCTTGGCGAATATACATATAATGAAAATAACATTGTGTGGAGCAACGAGCAGCAGATAGGATTTGACTTTAAATAAAATAACGAGGGGGTAGTGTATGAAAAGAAGGGGTTTTTTAGCATTACTGATTGTAGCAACCATGACGCTTACCACAGCCTGTGGGGATTCTGATTCAGCATCTTATGGGACAGAATCTGTTGGGAATTCAGCTAAGTCCTTTATGGCGGACAGTGAAGAAGGGTGGAGCGACAACAGCGCAAGTCTTGAATTGGCAGACGAGGCTGTGGAGGCACCAACTCCAAGTAGCCAGTCTGAAGTAGATTTAGAAGGCTATGATCTTAGCCGCAAGATTGTGTACTCATCTAGCATCGGCATCGAATCCAAGAAGTTTGATGAAGACGTTAAAACAATCAAGGGATTGATTTCTTCTAACGGCGGTTACGTGGAGAATTCATCTCAGTATGGCAGTGCAGAAAATGGCGACAGGGATTGTCGTTTCACAGTTCGCGTTCCATCAAAGAACTATGATGCATTTATGAATGCAGTAGGCTCAGTTGGTTCCATGACTTCTAAGTACGAGAATGTGGATGACATCACTTCTGAATATGTGGATGTGCAGGCCAGACTTAAGAGCTTGGATACAAAGATGGAGCGACTTCGCGAGCTTGAGGAAAAGGCTGAGACAGTAGAGGAGCTTCTTCAGATTGAGGACAGGATCAACGATGTCCAGTATCAGATTGAAAGCTACACAGCACAAAAACGTGTATACGATGACAAGGTAGACTACAGCACTGTGGAAATCGACATCAACGAGGTGGCTACTTTCACAGAGGTAAAGGCTGATACCTTCTGGAACAGATTTACAGAAGCTATTGCTGATTCCTTTGCTAGTTTTATGGCGTTCCTACAAGGCTTTGTAATTGCATTAGTTTACATCTTGCCATATCTGATTGTGGTAGGTGTAGTAGCGCTTATTGTATTATTGTGCAACAGAAAAAAATTGGCGGAGCATAGGAAGATAAGAAAACAAAAGAAGACTGGCAAGCCAGTTACACCTAATCAAAATGG
>JAFYYE010000049.1 GCA_017557715.1 Pseudobutyrivibrio sp. | reverse complement strand
TATGCAAACAAGAACGGTAGCCTTATTATCTTTGATGCAGCTTACGAGGCATACATTTCAGAGGCTGATGTTCCACACAGCATTTACGAGTGTGCTGGCGCAAAGACTTGTGCAATCGAGATTCACTCATTCTCAAAGAATGCAGGCTTCACAGGCGTTCGTCTTGGCTACACAGTAGTACCTAAGGATCTTGTATTTGATGGCGCTTCACTTAATGCTATGTGGGCTCGTCGTCACGGCACAAAGTTCAACGGTGCACCTTACATCATTCAGCGTGCTGGTGAGGCTGTTTACTCAGCAGAGGGACAGGCTCAGATTAAGGAGCAGGTTGGCTATTACATGAACAACGCGAAGACAATCTACACAGGTCTTAAGGATGCTGGTTTCGAGGTATATGGTGGTGTTAATGCACCTTACATTTGGCTCAAGACTCCAGACAACATGACTTCTTGGGATTTCTTCGATTATCTTCTTGAGAAGGTTCAGATTGTTGGTACTCCAGGTGCTGGATTTGGACCTTCAGGTGAAGGCTATTTCAGACTGACAGCTTTCGGTTCTGCAGAGAATACAGCAAGAGCTATCGAGAGAATTAAGACATTATAATTTCACAATTTTTAGAAATGCTAGAAAGGGCTGGATTGTATCCAGCCTTTTTTTAGTGATATACTCTTGAATAAAGAGTGAAAATGGGTGGGGGAAATATGGTTAAATCTAAAAATGAGTTAATAATTAAAGATATAAAGAAGGCCATCAATGCGGGGAAATATGAGCCGGGGCAGAAGATTCCTTCGGAGAATCAGCTGGCGCTTGATTATGATGTGACTAGGCAGACGGTGCGCAAGGCGTTGGGGAAGCTGATTGATGAGGGGTATCTGTATTCTAAGCAGGGAAGTGGCACCTATGTAAGCAAGAGAAGCTACAACAGGCCAACCACTAAGAATATAGCTGTAGTTACTACATACATGTCTGATTATATTTTTCCAAGGGTAATACAGGGAATTAATCAGGTGCTGGATGAAAATGGCTACAGTATATTGCTGAAGACAACCAACAATTCACGTAAGGGCGAAGCATGGTGCATGGAAGAGCTTCTGTCCAAGAATATTGATGGCATGATTATCGAGCCAAGTCAGAGTGCTATCAGCTGTCAGCATCAGGTGCTATATGACCAGATGGATTCCATGGGAATTCCTTATGTGTTCATTCAGGGCTGCTATGAGGCAATGATGGACAGACCACATGTGATGCTTGATGATGTGGAGGGCGGAAGACTCATAACTGAGCATCTTATTAAGCTGGGGCATAAAAGGATAGCTGGAATATTTAAGGCTGATGATACCCAAGGAGTGCTGAGACATAAGGGATATGTAAAGGCTTTGCAGGATGCAGGAATTGCCTATGATCCAGATATGGTAATCTGGTATCACACAAAGGATAGAACCATGAAGCCTATGGAAGGCGTACTTGGACTTATCGAAAAGGGCATGGCATTTCATGCGGTGGTTTGCTATAACGATGAGATTGCAGCAG
>JAFYYE010000048.1 GCA_017557715.1 Pseudobutyrivibrio sp. | reverse complement strand
GGAGCAAGATTTCCTTTAAGAACTGCAAGACCACCTGTCTTTGTATATGGATTATCAACAGGTCTGATAACCTCTGGATTTCTGTTTACCGCATTTGCGATATTCTCACCAACAGTCTTGCCTGTAACTGTCATGCAATCTGTGTTGAGAAGTCCGATGTCTGCAAGCTCCTTCATTACAGCCCATACACCGCCTGCCTCGTTGAGGTCTTCCATGTATGTAGGACCTGCTGGTGCAAGGTGGCAAAGGTTTGGAGTCTTTTCAGAAATTGGGTTAGCAAACTCAATATCAAAATCAAAGCCAATCTCATGAGCGATTGCTGGCAAGTGAAGCATTGAGTTTGTTGAGCAACCAAGTGCCATATCTACTGTAAGAGCATTAAGAACAGCTTCCTTTGTCATAATCTGACGAGCTGTGATTCCCTTGTTATACATATCCATAACAGCCATACCAGCATGCTTTGCTAAGCGAATTCTTTCTGAATATACTGCTGGGATTGTGCCGTTTCCTCTTAAGCCCATACCAAGTGCCTCTGTAAGGCAGTTCATTGAATTGGCTGTGTACATACCTGAGCAGCTTCCGCATGTAGGGCAAACATTTTCTACGTAGTTTTCTACATCCTCTTCTGTCATTGTGCCAGCTGCATAAGCACCAACTGCCTCAAACATAGAAGAAAGGGAGCGCTTCTGGCCACCTACATGGCCTGCAAGCATTGGACCACCTGATACGAAAACTGTCGGAAGATCAAGGCGGGCTGCTGCCATCAAAAGTCCTGGCACATTTTTATCACAGTTTGGCACCATAACAAGTGCATCAAACTGATGAGCAAGTGCCATACACTCTGTAGAATCAGCAATCAAATCTCTTGTTACAAGAGAATATTTCATTCCGATGTGTCCCATTGCAATACCATCACAAACAGCGATTGCTGGGAAAACTACTGGAACACCGCCTGCTTCGGCTACCCCAAGCTTTACGGCATCCACGATTTTATCAATATTCATATGGCCTGGTACTATCTCGTTGTATGAAGATACGATACCAACCATAGGCTTTTTCATTTCTTCCGGTGTGAAACCTAATGCATTAAATAGCGAACGCGCTGGTGCCTGCTGCATACCAGCTCTAGCATTGTCACTTCTCATTTATTGACTCCTCCTAATCTATAATCCGCCTGTTACGGCCACAAGCCTTAGTATTTCTCCGCTCATCTAACACGATTCGCTTGAGAAATCTAAGAGCTTGTTTCCTACAGGCTCATCTAAATTCTATAAACGTTCTACGATTAAATCGCCCATCTCGGAAGTTCCGACCTGCTTTACGCTTGAGCCGTCGCGAGGCATGATGTCGATGGTGCGGTAGCCATCTTTGAGCACCTGCTTTACAGCTTTTTCAATTGCATCTGCTTCTGCATCCAAATCGAAAGAATAACGAAGCATCATTGCTGCAGAAAGGATTGTAGCAATTGGATTTGCGATACCCTTTCCTGCGATATCTGGTGCACTTCCGCCTGATGGCTCGTAAAGACCAAACTTTGTATCATTTAACGAAGCTGATGAAAGCATTCCAATGGAACCGGTAACCATAGATGCTTCATCGCTCAAAATATCTCCGAACATATTCTCTGTAAGAATTACATCAAACTGGCGTGGATCCTTCACAAGTTGCATCGCACAGTTATCAACTAGCATATGCTCGTATGTGACCTCTGGATAATCCTTTGCGACTTCCTCTACAATTTTGCGCCAGAGTCTTGAAGAATCAAGAACGTTTGCCTTATCCACTGATGTAACCTTCTTGCGACGTTTCATGGCAATATCAAAACCACGCTTTGCAATACGGCGAATCTCTGACTCACTGTATGTAAGGCTGTCGTGGGCAACAAGCTGTCCGTCCTCTTCCACTGTTGAACGCTCTCCAAAGTAAAGTCCACCAGTAAGCTCACGCATAATCATCATATCGAAGCCGTCACCAATGATGTCATCCCTAAGTGGGCAGGCTTCCTTTAATTCTTCATATAAATATGCGGGACGAAGATTTGCGAAAAGATTAAGACTCTTACGAAGCTTTAGCAGACCTGCCTCAGGGCGCTTATCTGCTGGAAGCTTGTACCAAGGACTTGTAGAGGTGTTGCCACCAATAGAACCCATAAGGACTGCATCTGAATCCAATGCCGCTTTAATTGCCCCATCTGTAAGAGGCTCGCCGCAAGCATCAATAGAGCAGCCACCCATAAGAATTTCAGTGTAATTAAATGTATGTCCGTATTTCTCACCAATTGCATCAAGAACCTTTACGGCCTCAGTGACAATCTCAGGACCAATTCCGTCTCCTCTAATTACGCCAACCTTAAAATTCATAATTATTCCTTCCCAGTTCCAAAATTTGTAATTTTGTTTTTAACATTTTAGTACACTAAAGCGTGAAATTCAAGGTGACTGGCAACTTTTTAAGAACTTTGACAAAATAGCCTAAATACTTCTAAAATACATAAGAAGACTTTAGTAAACTTTACTACTTTAAAGCAAAAAATCAAGAGGTGAACATGACTTCAAAGGAAAAAGTACTTGAATATCTTGAATCAAATAAAGAAAGCTATATTTCAGGAGAAGCTATTGCTACAAATCTTGGACTTTCAAGAAATGCCATTTGGAAGGCTATAAATGAGCTTAGAAAAGCTGGATATTCTATAGATGCGGTCAGTAATAAGGGATATAAACTTGCAGATGATAACGATATTTTGTCTGCTGCTGGGATTGTATCTTATTTAGATAATTCGCTTAAGAAAATATATCAGTCTGAACCTGAGATGATTCGTATATACGATAATGCCACCTCTACAAACAGATTGGCAAAAGAAGCTGCCATAGCAGGTGCTGAACACGGAACTGTAATCCTTGCCAAGGAGCAGACTGCAGGCCGTGGCAGAAAAGATCACTCCTTCTATTCACCTGAGGGAGGACTTTATATGAGCATCCTTTTAAAGCCTGAGCATCTTTCTACTTTAGAGCCAGATGCTATCACTACTTTAACGGGTAATGCTGTTTGTGATGCTATTGAGACCTTAGTTGGTATATGCCCAAGAATCAAGCCAATCAATGATTTGTTTATAGATGATAAGAAGATTTGCGGCATTCTCACTGAAGCCGGAACAGAATTTGAAACTGGCGATGTTCAGTGGATTGTTGTAGGCATCGGCATCAATTTTGATTCGGATATCTCTGCATTCCCTACAGAAATCAAAAAAACTGCCACCAGCCTTTTTGCTCCTGGTAAAAATACCATCACAAAGAATCAGCTGGCAGCAGCGATAATTAATAAAATAGTTGTTATTTAAGCTTCGGAAGCTTCTTTCTTTTTAGCTTTCATATTCAAATATATAGCTGCAAAAATACCATAGAAAAACATGAAGAAACCTGCTCCGTGAGCTATACCGATGAAG
>JAFYYE010000006.1 GCA_017557715.1 Pseudobutyrivibrio sp. | reverse complement strand
CGGTAAGACAAACATCTTATTAATTCGTACAGGCGAGGCTAAGCGTGGTGTAGTTGGATTATTCCAGGCTGGTCTTAAGAATGAGCACTCAAGAGGCTTATCTGTTCGTTTTAGAGGAATCGATGATAAGGGTGTAGCATCTTATCTCTTGTCTTTATACTGCTCAGCAGCAATTCTTGCAGATGACGCTATTGCAGTATTGGAAGATGTAGAGGTAGGTGAGTATTATGACTACGATTGAGAATCTTGCAGGAGTTCCAAGCGCAGCGGAACTCACAGCATTGGCTAATCAATTGTTCCCTGATTTGACTGGCAGCATAGCTGAGCCAGCGGCTCCTGAAGTTCCAGAGCAAACAATCTATGGAGGTAGTCAGGATATCATTTTGCCTTATGCAAATACTCCAGAAATTCCAGCAGTACCAGAGGTATCAGTAATTCCTCCAGTACCTACAGCTGCTCCAGCAGCATCTGGATTTTCTCCACAGGTTCTGTCTCAGACTCAGGCTGATGAGCAAAGCAGGTCAATTGATGTGCCAACATCCCTTGGCGGGGATACAGTAGAAAAAGAAAGTGAGGAGTTTATTTCTTATTCATCAAGAGATGAGTCGATTAGAATTGGCTCAAAAACTCTTGCTCAAATTAGAAGTGATTTTCCAATTCTTTCAGAGCAGATTAATGGCCGTCAGCTGGTATGGCTTGATAATGGTGCCACTACACAGCGTCCACAGCAGGTAATTGACAGAATTTCATATTACTACGAGCATGAGAACTCAAATGTACATAGAGGAGCTCATACTCTTGCAGCCCGCTCTACAGATGCTTATGAAAATGCAAGAGATATTGTAAGAGACTTTATCGGTGCAGGCTCATCTGATGAGATTGTCTTTGTAAGAGGAACCACAGAGGCTATTAACCTTGTGGCAAATGCTTATGTAAAGCCTACTCTTGAGCCAGGAGATGAAATCATCGTCTCTATCTTAGAGCACCATGCTAACATTGTTCCATGGCAGCTTATTGCGCAGGAAACAGGTGCAGTTATCAAGGTTATTCCTGTAGACGAGTCAGGCCAGCTGAGACTTGATGAGTATGAGAAGCTCTTTACCAAAAAGACAAAGTTTGTTTCTGTAGCTCATGTATCTAACGTGCTTGGCACTGTTACTCCAGTAGCAGAGCTTATTGCTATCGCTCATAGACATGGAGTGAGAATCCTTATCGATGGAGCTCAGTCTATTGCCCACATTCCAGTAAGCGTGACAGCTCTCGATGCAGATTTCTTTGTATTCTCAGGACACAAGGTATTTGCACCTACAGGAATCGGTGTTGTATACGGTAAGAAGGAGCTTTTAGATGCTGCCAGACCATATCATGGTGGTGGCAATATGATTAAGGACGTTACCTTCGAGCGTACTATCTACAATCCAGCTCCAAACAAGTTTGAGGCAGGAACAGGAAGTATCGCAGATGCGGTAGGACTTGGCGCAGCACTTTCATACCTTTCTGAGATTGGTATGCCATGTGTATACAGATGGGAGCATGAGCTTCTTCAGTATGCCATGAAGGAGATGAAGACAGTAAAGGGACTCCATCTTATTGGAACAGCCCTTAACAAGGCTTCAGTTCTTTCATTTAAATTAGATGGCTACTCAGATGAAGAGGTAGGTAAGAGATTAGACAGCTACGGTATCGCAGTAAGAACAGGACATCACTGCGCACAGCCGGTACTTAGACATTTTGGCTATGAGAGTTCAGTTCGTCCTACACTTGCACTTTATAATTCACCAGATGATATTGATGCTCTTGTAAGAGTATTAAAAACATTCGCGTAAAAAATTTGTAGAAAGGGGACATTGTGAGCACACTGGTTAAAGAACAACAGGAAATTGATCTGATTGTAAAAGACATTCTTGCTGATTTTGATGGTCGAAAGAATATTGATGCTGTTGATATCTTTAATAAGCCGGATAAAAGGGAAGTGCAGGAATTGGTGAAAAACCTTTTCAAGATAGTTTATCCTGGCTATTTTAGAGATAAATCCTTCAAGATTTATAATCCTGAGAACAGCTATGCGGTCATTATCGAGGATGCATTTTATCACTTGAATAAACAGGTCTTTCTGGCGCTTGATTTCTGTAAAAAACGAGGCACCATGACTGAAGATGACAGAAGAAAGGAGAGCTACAGAATCTGTAAGGCTTTCTTTAGCAGAATTCCAAGGATACGTGAGTATATTGAAAGTGATTTGTTGGCTGCTTACGATGGCGACCCTGCTGCAGGATGTTTTGAGGAAATTATTCTTGCTTATCCTGGTCTGATAGCTAGTACAGTTTATAGAATTGCTCACGAGCTTTATGTTGAGCAGGTGCCGGTTTTACCACGAATGATGACAGAGCTTGCTCATTCAAAAACTGGTATAGATATTCATCCTGGCGCTACTATTGATAAGAATTTCTTTATAGATCACGGTACAGGTATTGTTATTGGTGAGACGGCGATTATAGGAAAAAATGTAAAGATCTATCAGGGAGTTACCATAGGAGCTCTTTCTACCAGAGGCGGTCAAAAGCTTTCTGGAAAGAAGAGACATCCTACCATTTGTGACAATGTCACTATCTATGCGGGAGCTTCCATATTAGGAGGTAATACTATAATAGGAGAGAATGCTGTAATAGGTGGTAACACATTTATTACCAGCTCAATCAATCCTAATACTATTGTGAGCATGAAAAATTTGGAGATGGAATATCGGACATCCGAAAATACGATAGCGACAGAAGAGTTGCATCAATCAGAGGAGTGGTATTACATCATTTAATTTTAGGAGCCAACTATAAGCAAATTATAGTTGGCTCTGTTATAGAGATAATATATAATGATGGGCAATGAAAGGGCGATTTTGTTATGTTCGTAGTTTCGGTAAATCATAAAAATTCATCTACTGATTTTAGACAGAACTTTGCTTTTAACGAAGACAAAACAAAGGATTTTTTTCGAAGACTTGCTGAGGTCGGTATAAAGGAATGTGTATACGTAAATACCTGCAACAGATGTGAGGTCTACGGAGTGGGAAAAGCCACAAAGCTACTTCCAATTTGGGCAGAGCTTGCAGGCATTTCTGTGGAAGAATTAAAACAAAATGTTTTGTTCTTTGATGGAAATGGGGCAGTGAATCATTTATTCCATGTTGCAGCAGGCTTCGAGTCTATGGTTTTAGGTGAAGATGAAATTCTTAGACAGATAAAGAGTGCCTACTTCTATTCTATGGAGGAGGGCTTCACTAGTTTTGAATTAAACACTGTTTTTCAGAGCGCTATCGCATGTGCTAAAAGAATTAAAACGGAGACAAAGCTTTCAAAATCATCTGTGTCAGTTGCATCCCTTGCCGCTACCAAAATTCATAATTTTGCCCGTGATAATAAAAAGGTAATGATTATCGGTGCCTCAGGAGACACTGGAAACAAAGTGCTTAAAAATCTTTTGTCCTATGGTGATAGTGAAATATATGTTACAAGGCACCTGCATCAGATTAACACTCCAAATGTTACCACCATTGCCTATGAAGACAGATATAAATACATTAATGAGATGGATGTTGTAGTTTCTGCTACAAAGAGTCCACATTACACCCTTACTTACGGAAAACTTGTGGATATTCACATGGAAGAAAGGGACAGACTGTTTATAGATTTGGCTGTTCCAAAGGATATTGACGAAGACATATTAAAGCTTGGCAAAAGCCAGCTTATTACAATAGACGATTTTGAAGCTATAGCTAAGGAAAATAATTCCATAAAGCTTCAGGAAAAAGAAAGTGGAGAGATAATTATCGAGGAGGAGATTAACGATTTGCTTAAGGATCTTATCTTCCACGATAACAGGGAAAAGCTAAAAGCTTTTAAGAACTCTCCAAGTGAAGATTTTCAGCATTTCCTTTTCAAATATAAGGAGATTGCCACTGCAGAAGAATTTTCAAGCTTCGTAAATGTGGTAACACAGATGACAGGAGCTTAATAAATAGATTGAGAGAAGGACTATGAGAAGATTTAGAAGATTAAGACAGACACCCCAGATGAGAAGTTTTGTTAGGGAAAATGAAGTATCAGTGAAGGATTTGATTTATCCATTATTTGTTATTGAGGGAAGCGACATTAAAAATGAGGTTCCTTCAATGCCAAATATCTATCAGTATTCCCTTGATAGGATAGATGAAGAATTGGATAGAGTTGTGGCAGCAAAGATTCCTGCCATCCTTCTTTTTGGAATCCCAGCTCATAAGGATGAGAAGGGAAGCGGTGCTTATGATGACAATGGAATCACACAGCAGTGCGTTAGACACATCAAGGAAAAATATCCAAATCTTATCGTAATTGCGGATGTTTGTCTTTGCGAATATACAAGCCATGGTCACTGTGGTCTTGTTTGTGAAGGTCATATTTTAAATGATGAGACACTTCCTTTGCTTGCTAAGATGGCAGTATCTATGGCAAAGGCTGGTGCAGATATCGTGGCACCATCAGATATGATGGATGGAAGAGTGGCAGCACTTAGAGAGGCTTTGGATGAAGCAGGTTTTATCGACACACCTATCCTTAGCTACAGTGCAAAATTTGCATCAGGCTACTATGGACCATTCAGAGATGCAGCAGGCTCTGCACCTCATTTTGGAGATAGAAAATCTTATCAGATGGACCCTGCAAATGGTAGAGAAGCCATGAGAGAAATAGAGGATGATTTAGAGGAAGGTGCAGATATGATTATCGTAAAGCCTGCTCTTGCTTATCTTGATATTATGAAGGAAGCAAGAGAGTGCTTCGACGTACCTTTCATTACATATAATGTCAGCGGTGAATATTCTATGGTAAAGGCTGCAGCTGCAAATGGCTGGATTGATGAAAAGAGAATCGTTCTTGAAAATATGATTGCCATGAAGCGAGCAGGCGCAGACAGAATTATCACCTATCACGCACTTGATGTAGCCAGATTTTTAGAGGAAGAGGAAGTTTAATAATGAGTGTGTCACATGAATTTTTCGAGGATGCAAAACAGCATATTCCAGGTGGAGTAAATTCTCCTGTTAGAGCATTTAGAGCGGTGGGACAGGATCCACTTTTTATAGACCATGCAAAGGGCAGTCACATATTTGATGTGGATGGAAATGAATATGTAGACTATGTATGTTCTTGGGGACCAATGATTTTAGGTCACGCATACCAGCCAGTTATCGATGCTGTAAAATCAGCCTGCGATAATGGACTTTCCTATGGAGCTCCAACCCAAAAGGAGACAGTTCTTGCAAAGCTTATTTTAGAGGCGGTTCCTTTTATGGATAAGGTTCGTCTTGTAAATTCTGGAACAGAGGCTGTTATGAGTGCCATCAGAGTTGCAAGAGGCTACACAGGTAAGGACAAGATTATAAAATTCAGAGGAAACTATCACGGACATAGTGATGGACTTCTTGTTACAGCAGGCTCAGGACTTCTCACAGAATCCACACCTGATTCAGCAGGAGTTCCAAAGGGATATACACAGACTACACTTCTGGCAAATTACAATGATGAGGCTTCTGTGGAAGCTTTGTTTAATGCCAACAAGGGTGAGATTGCAGCAGTTATTGTGGAGCCAGTCAGTGCAAATATGGGTGTTGTTCCACCAAAGGAAGGCTTCTTAGAATTTCTTCGAAAGATTACAAAGGATAATGAAGCGCTGCTTATTTTTGATGAGGTTATCACAGGATTTAGATTGGCTTTTGGTGGTGCATCAGAGTATTTTGGAATCCAGCCGGATATGATTACCTTTGGAAAGATTGTAGGTGGCGGAATGCCACTGGCAGCCTATGTGGGTAAAAAGGAT
>JAFYYE010000005.1 GCA_017557715.1 Pseudobutyrivibrio sp. | reverse complement strand
TTGTTAATAAAAATATGTTATAAACAGTAATGTGGTGAAAAATATACCTGTAGAGCATCGTAATTAATGTGGCACGAGTGGGTTAGATGAATAAAAACATACTTTTAGAAAGTAAAAAAGAATATTTACTGGAAAATTTTGAGAGAGCCTTAAACGAGGACTGGATTGATGTTTATATTCAGCCTGTAGTGCGTTCGTCAAATGGTAGAGTTTGTGAGGAGGAAGCTCTTGCCAGATGGGATGACCCAGTGCTTGGCGTACTCAATCCTAATGATATCGTGCCTGTTTTAGAGGAAGCAGGTCTTATTGCAAAGCTCGATTTATATATTCTGGAAAAGGTTATAGAAAAAATGAAGAGGCAGATTGAGATGGGTTTGTACATCGTGCCTACTTCAATTAATTTTTCTCAGCTGGATTTCCAGTCAGGTAGTGTTGTAAAGAAAATAGATGAGATAATTTCTGCCTCTGGAATTTCAAAGAATATCTTTTCCTTCGAAATTTCGGAGAATTCATCCTTGACTGAAAAAGATAAAACAATATGTCAGCTGGAGCGTCTACAAAAACTGGGCTACGGAATCGAATTCGATGATTTTGGAAGTGGCGACAGTTCTCTTCTTTTGGCTAATCAGATTCACTTCAATTCCGCAAAAATCAATCTTTCTCTTACCAGGCAAATCCTGGTTAATTCTAATGCAAAAATACTTGTTACTGAACTTGTAAAAATGGCTAGAGCTCTGGATATAGAGATAATAGTAAAGGGCGTAGAAGACAAGGAACAGGTGGATTTTCTTAGGGAGATAGGCTGTGCAAAGCTGCAGGGCTTTTATTTTAGTAAGCCGATAGCTGTAAAGGATTTGGAAAAATTCGCAGAGAATGATAAGCAGTTCTTGAAAATGGAAAATCCTAAGGAAGCGGAATACTATAATACGGTGGATAGAGTTAGTTTGCATGAGATGTCTTATGTAAATGAGTCCATTGAAGGAACGGCTGTTGAAAATGGTATTATTCCAATGGCTATCATGGAAATTGATGAATACGAGCTTAGTATGATGCGTCTTAATAAAGAATGTCAGGTGTTCATCGATAAGAATTTTCCGAATTGTGCGGATAAAAACAGGGTAGTATTGTCGGCTCAGGAGGAGTTTCCTGGGGCTTATACTGTCAGTGCCATTAAAAAGAGCTTAAAAAGTGGAGGAAATATCATCATCGATGATAGAACTCCTATAGGGCAAACTGTACATCTGATGATAAAAAAGATAGCAACTAATCCTGAGACTAATAAGACTGCCGTTATAATTGCAGTCATATCTGTCGGTGAAAAGGAAAAGACTATCGATTCACTTTCTTACAACTACATTTCCCGCGCATTATCAGAAGACTACATAGCAATGTACTTTGTAAACATAGAAACCAATGCCTATGTGGAATACAAATCTGATGGATTGAATAGAGATGTTACCATTGAATATTCAGGAACAGATTTTTTCGAAGATTCTCATGTCAATAAAAATCATAAGATATACGAAGAAGACCAGCAAATGTTCAATGAGATTGTAACAAAAGAAAACATTATTAAAAATATAGAAGATCATGGTTCATTTTCATTAACATATAGAGTCAATGCTGGAAGCACCCCTAGATACGTACGCTTAAAGGCTGTAAAAGACAGAAGGGATGGAAAGCATTTCATTATTGGTGTTAATAGCGTTGATAATCAGATTAAGCAGCAGGAAAGATTTGTAGCGATGCAGGAAGAGAGAATATATTATTCCCGTATTGCTTCTCTAGTCGGAGCTTTTTATGCAGTATATTGTGTAGATTTGAACGATAATTCATACACTATTTATAAAACACAGTCAGGCGATAATTATATTAGTACTAATCGAAAGGGATTGGACTTTTTTGAAGAAACCAGAAGACTGGTAAAGGAAATTATATATCCTGATGATTTAAAAGGATTTTATAAAGCGATAGTTAAGGAAAAGATACTAGATACTATAGCTAAAAAAGGCAGCTTTGAATATGAGTATAGATTGATGATTGAGGGGAAGCCTAGATTTTTCAGATATAAAGCTATTATTATCAAGGAAAATGAAGAAGAAAAGCTTATCGTTGGCTTAATTGATATCGATGATGAGGTACGAAAGGAAAAGGAGTACGTAGAAAACCTTTCTATGGTTGAGGATATGGCTATGAAGGATGAGCTTACAGGTGTGAAGAATAAGCATGCCTATGCTCGGGCAGAGGAGCGCCTAGAGGTGCAGATTGCAGCAGGGACATTGAGAGAGTATGCTATAGCGGTATTTGATTTAAATGGGCTGAAGTATGTTAATGACACCTATGGACATATAGCAGGTGATAATTTTATAAAGGAAGGCTGTAAAATTATATGTGATGCTTTTCCACACAGCCCTGTTTACAGAATAGGTGGAGACGAGTTTGCTGTAATAATAGAAGGAACTGATTATAGTAATTTAGGTTTTTCTATGGGATACATTGAAGCTAAGAACAATGAAAATAGGGTTAGCGGAGGTGTAACAATAGCAGCTGGAATGGCTAAGGGAGGGGATGATTTGACAATCAAACAGGTTTTTGAACAGGCAGATAAAAATATGTATAAAAAGAAGGCACAGATGAAATACTAAAGCTGGAGATATTTATATTATGAAAGAATACAAAAAAAGCATCGCAATCTGCGATGCTTTTTAGCAGTTCCTAGCGGAATCGAACCGCTGTTTTCGCCGTGAGAGGGCGACGTCTTAACCGCTTGACCAAGGAACCATGTTGTCTGTCGTTTAGGTGTTTGCCTCAGCGACAAGACATATATTACTATGCTTTTTATCATTCGTCAATAGAAAATCTACTATTTTTTTATATTCAGAATTATTTGAAAAGTAAGACAATAGCTGCCAATACAAGCTATCATAAGGTGGAAAAATTTTAGATATATTATCTAAAATTTTCCACCTTTTTTATATCAAGGATAAATATTTACGAAAGCTGTGACGAAACTGTGAAAGAAATTCTATTTACCCATTATCGGTCTGAGGATATTATGATACTACAAGGCACTTTAGGAGAGGGTGCTTAAAAAATTATGGGGGAATAAGAATGAAGCATGAGAAAAAGTTGAAACGCGCTACGGCGCTTCTTCTGGCACTTGCTTTGGCCTGGTCGGGATCAATACCTGATGCAGGTCTTTCTTTGGTTCGTGCCACAGAAGCAACCGACGCGGCTGTAGATGATGCAGATTCTACAGAGGAAACAACTACTGATGCTACAGTAGAGGAAGAGTCTCAAAAAGAAGACAAAGCTACTGAAGATCAGAAGGAACCGGCAGACGAAGAGACAAAAGAGAATGATGTTAATGAAGATGTAGAAGATTCTGATGAACTCTCAGAAGAG
>JAFYYE010000047.1 GCA_017557715.1 Pseudobutyrivibrio sp. | reverse complement strand
GGTGCCGATGCTCAGGACGAGCAGCAGACATTAGACGAGATCATTCCAGAGCAGCCTGAGACTATCACTATTCCAGAAGAGGAAGAAGTCCCACTGGCAATTACGCTGGCAGGAGTTCTTGAGCATGGAAAGTGGTTTGCTGGACTTGCAGGTGTAGGTGCAGCGGGGGGAGGCGTGGCTGTCTTCGAAGCCAAGCGCAGAGCCGCCGCAAAGATTATAGATAAGCTAAATCAATGATGTTGCCAAAAAATAGACGATTTTGCCAATCTATTGTTTTAAGCTATTTATCATGCTAAAGTAATGGGTGTAATAAAGCGTTCACATTACCATCACATTATATACACATATTTTTCGCATTTTAATTGGGTTGTTATGGGGTAGAACGTGTAGTTATAGGGAAAAAAGAGAGGTGTCGAGGTATTGATTACAATTCACAGCAAGATTAGTTTGGGGCAGGGGAGGCCACAACTATTCGAATCGATGTAATTGGTCGCTGAGAATTAATGGAAAATTGTGAGAGGTATTGAAGTTATGAAGGTGTTAATCTTACGGATGAGAATGCTTCGTACTATGGTGGAAAATCATAGAACCAGGCGCAGGCTCAGAAAGCTCGATACTAAAAAGAGCTGAAGCATCCACGACGACACACAAGAAGGGAACCTGAGCGGGTTCCTTTTTTTGTACCATAAATGTTGTGGAGTTACTGTGAATAGTAACATTTTTAGAAAGGCTTATATTTAGAAGTGATTGTTTCTAAAAGAAAACAGAATTCCTTCAAATAATTGTGTTATAGTATACTTTGTGAAATTTTAAACGATATATTTTATCAATAAGATTATGGAAACAAAGTTAGTAGATTTATTAGATAAACTAAACAGAGAGCATTCTCTTGAATTAGAGGAATATCAGTTTCTCTTAGAAAACATTAATCCTGATTTAATGAATCTTGCAGCAGAATATGCAAGAAAATATCAAAATCAGTATTATGGAAACAAGGTTTATATTCGAGGTCTTGTAGAATTCACAAATTATTGTCGTAATAACTGTTATTATTGTGGTATACGAAGAGGCAATAACAATTGTGAAAGATATCGCCTAAAGGCAGATGATATTATTGCCTGCGCAGATGAAGGATACAAGCTTGGCTTCAGGACTGTGGTTCTGCAGGGCGGCGAGGATTTCACATATAGTGATGAGGATATTTGCAATATCATAAAAGGAATTAAGGCTTCTCATAATGACATGGTCATCACTCTTTCAATCGGAGAGAGGGAGAGGGACAGCTATCAGAAATATTTTGATGCCGGAGCCAGAAGATTTCTTCTCAGACATGAGACAGCAAACCCAGAGCTTTACGCTAAGCTTCATCCAAAGGAGCTAAGCTTTGAGCATAGAATGAAATGTCTTCATGATTTGAAGGATATTGGTTATCAGGTTGGTGCAGGCTTTATGGTGCAGTCGCCAGGCCAGACACCAAAAGACATAGCCATGGATTTGAAATTCATCGAGGAATTCAAGCCAGATATGTGCGGTATAGGTCCTTTCATTAGTCATAAGGAAACACCTTTTGCAAAGGAAGCCAGTGGCACATTGGAAATGACATTATTTTTGATTTCACTGCTTAGGATGATTTATCCGCAGATGCTTATTCCTGCAACTACAGCCCTTGGCACCATTGATCCAAGGGGAAGAGAGAAAGGAATTCAGGCTGGCGCCAATGTAGTCATGCCAAATCTTTCGCCTACTTCAGTTCGCAAGATGTACACCTTGTACGACAACAAGATTTGTACAGGCGAAGAAGCCGCCGAATGCATAAACTGCCTAAAGAACCGCATCGCGTCTGTCGGCTACGAAATCGTAACTGACGTTGGTAATAGGGCAGGATTTATTGATTAGTTAAAAATAGCTAGTAAGTAACTAGCGAGATGTTAAATAGAGGTAATAAAAATGTACAATGTAAATTCATTAAAGGCCGAAGAGTTTATCGACCATCAGGAAATTCTCGACACAATAGAATATGCCGAAGCAAACAAAAACAATTTTGAGCTTATCGATCAGCTCCTTGAGAAGGCTCGCCCAGTAAAGACAGCAGAAGGCTGCGTATGCTCAGGCCTTTCTCATAGAGAAGCAGCAGTTCTTCTTGCCTGCGATGAGCCAAAGTACATTGAGAAGATGTATCAGGTTGCACAGGAAATTAAGGATGCCTTTTATGGAAATAGAATCGTTCTTTTTGCTCCACTTTATCTTTCAAATTACTGTGTAAACGGATGCGTTTACTGTCCATATCACTTAAAGAATAAGCACATCGGTCGTAAGAAGCTTACACAGGAAGAAGTTAAGGCTGAGGTTATCGCACTTCAGGATATGGGTCACAAGAGACTTGCCATCGAAGCTGGTGAGGATCCAGTTAACAACCCAATCGAGTACATCCTCGAGTGCATCAACACAATCTACAGCATTCATCATAAGAATGGCGATATCAGACGTGTTAATGTTAATATCGCTGCTACAACAGTTGAAAACTATCGCAAGCTCAAGGAAGCAGGAATCGGTACATATATCCTCTTCCAGGAGACATACAATAAGACGAGCTATGAGGAGCTTCATCCAACAGGACCAAAGCACGATTATGCATACCATACAGAGGCTATGGACCGTGCTATGGAAGGTGGCATCGATGACGTAGGTCTTGGTGTTCTCTTCGGTCTTGAGAGCTACAAGTACGAGTTCACAGGACTCCTCATGCACGCTGAGCATCTTGAGGCTGTTCACGGCGTTGGCCCACACACAATTTCAGTTCCACGTGTAAAGCACGCTGATGATATTGATCCAGATGTATTTGACAACTCTATTCCAGATGAGATGTTCACAAAGATTGCAGCATGTATCCGTATCGCTGTTCCTTACACAGGCATGATTATTTCTACTCGTGAGTCTGAGGAAGTTCGTCGTAAGATGCTTCAGGTTGGCATTTCTCAGGTTTCTGGTGCAAGCCGTACATCAGTAGGTGGCTACACAGAAGAGGAGAGACCACACGACACAGAGCAGTTTGATGTTTCTGATCAGCGTACACTTGATGAGGTTGTTAAGTGGCTTATGGAGACAGGTCATATTCCTTCATTCTGTACAGCATGCTACCGTGCAGGACGTACAGGTGACCGTTTCATGTCTCTTTGCAAGACAGGTCAGATTATTAACTGCTGCCATCCAAACGCACTCATGACTCTTACTGAGTACCTTGTAGATTATGCTTCTGAGGAAACAAAGCAGGTTGGCTACAAGATGATTGAGGAAGAGCTTAAGAAGATTCCAAAGGAAAATGTTCGTAAAACAGCTGAGGAAAATATCGAGGCTATCAAGAACTCTAATAGAAGAGATTTCAGATTTTAGACATATATTAAACACGGATGGGATGTAAAATGAACCTAAATAGTATGCCTAGTGGACAGCGCGTTCACATTGGTTTCTTTGGAATTAGAAATGCTGGTAAGTCCAGCATCGTAAATAAACTTACAAACCAGGAAATTTCATTGGTATCAGCTCACAAGGGCACCACTACTGACCCGGTAAAAAAGGCAATGGAGATTTTGCCAATTGGTCCAGTGGTTATTATCGATACAGCAGGATTTGATGATGAGGGTGAGCTTGGGGAACTTAGAAAGCATCGCACCTATCGTATTTTAGATGAGATAGATATCGTAGTACTTGTGCTTGATGCTCGTGAAAAGAATCTTACAGAAGAGGAAACAGATTTCCTCCTTGATGTTAAGGAAAGAAAGATTCCTTACATTATCATAGAAAATCACACTGATGAGGCTGAGGCACACAGTTATCCACAGCTTTCAGAGGATGAAAACATTATTTATGTAGATGCTACAAAAGACGATATGTCTCAGGTAAAGGAAGCGCTTATCAAGCTTCTTCCAAAGGATAAGGAGCCTACACTTGTAGCAGATTTAGTAGAGCCAAAGAGTACAGTAGTGCTGGTAATTCCAATCGATGAATCAGCACCAAAGGGAAGAGTAATTCTTCCACAGCAGATGGTTTTAAGAGACCTTCTTGATAACAATTGCAAGATTATTTGTTGTCAGCCAGAGGAGCTTGCAGAGGCTCTTGAGGAAGATAAAAAGGTGACACTTGTTATCACTGATTCTCAGGCATTTCAGCAGGTTGCAGCGATTGTTCCTGAAGATATCGCTCTTACATCTTTCAGTATTCTCATGGCAAGATATCGTGGCAGCTTAAACACTCAGCTTGAGGGTGTGGCAGCTATCAAGAATTTGCAGGATGGTGACAAGGTGTTAATTTCCGAAGCCTGCACACATCATCGACAGTGCAATGATATAGGCACTGTAAAGATGCCAGGATGGGTCAAGAAATACACTGGCAAAGAAGTTGATTTTGAATTTTCTTCTGGAAATGATTTTCCGGAGGATTTATCAAAATATAAGCTTGTGATTCACTGTGGAGGTTGCATGATTAATGCAACTGAAATGCAGAATCGCGTTAAGCATTGTAAATCGCAAGGGGTGCCAATTGTTAATTATGGTATGGCTATTGCGGAATTCAATGGTATTTTAGACAGAAGTCTAAAAGTAATTAATTAACTGGCAATAATTTATATAAGGTAAAAGGAGAAAAATATGGTTACTTCAGATCAAAGTATTGTACGTTTGAAGCACAACATTATGGAAGAGGTATGTAAGCTTGCATGGAATGGTGAGCTTGATGCCGAGCACAAAGAGGCGGTTTGTTACGAAATTATCCCAGGTCCAAGACCAACATACCGTTGTTGCGTTTATAAGGAAAGAGAAATCGTAAGACAGAGAGTTATCCTTTCTTGCGCAGAGAATCTTCCTACAAATCCAGATTCAAAGAACGTTGTTCAGGTTATTCAGCCTGCATGTGACGACTGCTCTATCGCATCTTACTCAGTTACAGATAACTGCCGTTTCTGTCTTGGAAAGGCATGTCTCAACTCTTGTAAGTTCGGTGCTATCTCACCAGGTGAGAGAAGAATGCACATCGACCCTACAAAGTGTAAGGAGTGCGGTATGTGTGCTAAGGAATGTCCTTATCAGGCAATCGTTCACCTTGAGAGACCTTGTAAGAAGGCTTGCCCAGTTGGCGCTATTTCTTACGATGAGTACGGTCACTGCGTAATTGATGATGAGAAGTGTATTTCATGTGGTCACTGTATCCACAGCTGCCCATTCGGTGCTATCGGATCTAAGACATATCTTGTACACATCATCAAGGCTATCCTTGAGGGCAAGAAGGTTATCGCTATGTGCGCACCTGCTACAGAGGGACAGTTCGGTGAGGATATCTCTATGGCAGCAGTTAAGGAAGCTTGCAAGAAGGTTGGCTTCACAGATATGATTGAAGTTGGTCTCGGTGGTGATATGACAGCTGCTTACGAGTCAGCTGAGTGGTACGAGGCTAAGGAAGAAGGACGTAAGATGACAACATCTTGCTGCCCAGCTTTCATCAACATGCTTAGAAAGCACTTCCCAGATCAGTTCAGAGATAATATGTCTTCAACTGTATCTCCAATGTGTGCTATTTCTCGTTTTGTTAAGGCTACAATGGGTGAGGATACTGTTACAGTATTCGTTGGACCATGTATCGCTAAGAAGTCTGAGGCACAGGATGAGACAGTACCAGGAAATGCAGATTACGTTATCACATTTGGTGAGCTTCGTGCATTAATGCGTTCTAAGGGCGTTGAGTTCGAGCCAGTAGAGGAAAACTACCAGGAGTCATCTACATTTGGTAAGCACTTCGCTTCTTCAGGCGGTGTTGCTAAGGCTGTTATCGAGTGCATGCAGGAGCGTGGACAGAATACAGATGATATCAAGCTTATGCAGTGTGCAGGTGGCGCTGAGTGTAAGAAGGCGCTTATGCTTCTTAAGAGCGGCAAGCTTGATGTTGATTTCATCGAAGGTATGATTTGTGAAGGTGGTTGCGTAGGCGGACCTTCTAAGCACAAGGCTGAGAGAGAAATCCTCAAGGCTAGAACAACTCTCATTGGTCAGGCAGATGGACGTAAGATTCTTGAAAACCTTAAGAATTATCCAATGG
>JAFYYE010000046.1 GCA_017557715.1 Pseudobutyrivibrio sp. | reverse complement strand
TATGTTGTAGCAATAGCAATTGAGAATGTTGGTGATTCCATAAAAAGACTTTGTTGGCTATTGGTATTGTGGCAGTTGTAACTCCTTGGTTTTTAACCAGAGATATTACTGCGCTATCATGGGGATTAATAAAAAGTAATCCTATTAATTTAGTTTTACCAATGGGAATATCTTTTTACACATTACAGATTATTGCTTATATGTGTGATGTATATAAAGGAAAGATTGAGCCACAGCGAAACCTATTTAAATATGCATTATTTATTTCGTATTTTCCACAGATTCTACAAGGTCCGATTCCACGATACGAGCAGCTACAGAATCAATTAATAGAGGGGCACAAATTTGATGAGCATAACTTTTCAAAGGGAATATGCTATATAATTTGGGGCTTCTTTTTGAAGTTGGTAATAGCTGATAAAGCAGGAGTGTTTGTAAATACGGTTTATGGAAACTATCCAGCCTATGCGGGAGCTTATCTTTGGGTTGCATCTATTTTATATTCAATCCAACTTTATGCAGATTTCTTGGCTTGTACTATTTTGGCGAAAGGCGTTTCAAAACTTTTTGGCGTAGAATTAATAGATAATTTTATGCAGCCATATTTTGCCACATCGGTAAAAGACTTTTGGCGTAGATGGCACATATCCCTTAGTACATGGCTTCGTGACTATGTCTATATCCCTTTAGGTGGAAATAGAAAAGGTCAGTTGAGTAAATTTATGAACTTGCTGATAACTTTCTTTATAAGTGGCCTATGGCATGGGGCTGGATTGAGATTTATTGTGTGGGGTATGCTTCATGCCTTCTACCAGATAATAGGTGAACTGACTAGTCCTGTTCGTGAAGAGATATATACAAAATTTAGAGTTTCTAAAGAGTCGAAGGATAAAGCCATCTTTAAAAGAATTGGTACATTTTTACTTGTCAATTGGGCATGGGTGATTTTTAGAGCAGATACTTTGAAGCAAGGTCTTGGAATTTTGAAAAATATGCTCTTTGTTCTTAATCCATGGGTGTTATTTAATAACCGCCTATATACATTGGGATTAGATTGGAAGGACTGGTTAGTTCTGATTTTAGGAATCCTTGTAATGATTTATGCTGGAATTAAGCATGAAGCAGGAAATAGTGTATCGGATGCGATTATAGCCAGAAGATTGCCAATTAGATGGGCGATTATGATTGCGGCGATTGTCGTTGTGATGCTAATGGGCACATATGGATATGGCTTCAATAACAGTGATTTTATATACGGAGGCTTTTAATGAAAAGTCATAAAATATATATTGCGAAGGGGCTGTGCTTCATTTTGATAGTGGGGCTTCTTGTACATGGAATAAATAAAGTATTAGTGCCCAAATTTTACGTTAGTAACATGTGGCCAACCACTTCTGGTCTTAAAGGATTTTATCAGATGGATGAAAATTCCATAGATGTAATTTACATAGGTAGCAGCCATTCTGCAACTACATTTATTCCGCAGGTGGTCTATGATACAAATGGAATCACTTCTTACAATTTATCATGTGAACAACAGAATATGCTGACGTCATACTATTGGCTGAAGGAAGCCTATCGTTATCAGTCTCCAAAGGTGGTCGTGTTGGATACGTTTATGTTGTTTGAATTGAGTCCATCAGAGCCATTAAATTCTCCTGAGGGTATGACTAGAAAAGCAATTGATTCAATGAGATGGTCTAAGGTTAAGTGGGAGGCTATCCATGATATTGCGGATAAAGATCCTAAGCAATCGGTTAATAGCTATATTTTTACAAATATAAGATTTCATGATAGGTGGAAAAATCTTACCGAGCAGGATTTTATTTATCCGTCATTAGATAAGAAATTTGAGTTAAAAGGATATGTTCCACTGAATGATAGAGCTGGAAGCCCGGATTATACTCCGATGGCAGGATATGATTCGACAGATATGGTGGAAGTGCTTCCATTAATGAGAGATTATTTGGATAAAATAGTCGATTTATGTAATGAGCATGATACCCAATTAATATTGGTGAAAAATCCGACAGTGTCTTGGAGCGTGTCGAGACACAATACAATCGCAGCATATGCGTTAGAGAAGGGTATACCGTTTATAGATTATAATGATGCTTCATATTTCACGGAAGCAGGATTTGTATATACTGATGACATGAATGACTATGGACATCCTAATATTTGGGGAGCAGAAAAACTTTCTGCACATATGGCAGGTCTATTGCAGGGACAGTATGGAGTTGTAGGGCATGATGATGCGGCAGCCTGGCATGATACATATACTTATTATCAAGATATTAAGCGTGACTGTGAGTTGAGTAACATAACAGATATTTATGAATATCTGCAAGCAATTAATCAGAATAGATATACTGTGATTGTGGCAGTTGCAAATGATGCATCACGGTATTTGGATGAAAATCTGATTAAGGCGTTTTCTGATGTGGGTCTTAATCTAAATTTGCAAGAATGTGAGAGCTATTATGGTATTATTTCAACTAACAATATAGTTCAGGATCATGGAATGGGGGCTCTTTCCTATGTGGGAAGCACGCGAAATAAGATGGTTGATTTTGAAGTGAAATCTGCAGGATATTACGCAGGTGGAAGTTGCTCAATTAAGATTGATAATGATGGATATGCACAAGGCGGTAATGGCATAAATATCGTTGTATATTGCAATGATAATTGGAAAGTAATTGATAGCATGGTGTATGATGGAGAGATAGAGAGATAATGAATATGAAGAAAGAATATAAATCATTTATTTGCTATGGATTAATAGCATTTGTGTGCTTGCTCATGTTTTTTACTTGTATTGCGCCTTTAACAGTATATGATACTGATGATTGGTTATATATTCATGAGTTTCGCAAGCCTATTCCATTGTGGAATGCATGGAATCCTACTAAGGTTTTTCTCGAAACGGCTATGCCAGTTGTATCTTATTTTGGCGCATGGGTTCTAAATCCAATATTAAATAATTATTTTCATTCCCTTACATGGACACATGCTATTTTTGCGAGTATAGTAATTACTGCTTATTTTGTAGAGTTTTCTGTTCTATTTTATAGACGAAAGATTGCATCAGTTGGGGCAAGTATTGATTATGCATCTTATGTTTTACGGTGGAGTGAAGACATGGTATAAAAAAGAGTGCTTTTTTGCACAAGATGATTGTGTTGTTTTGGGTGTATTTTGCTTTGGATATAAATTTATATTCTTCTGTTGTACTGGCTACTTATGTGGGTACATATTTATTATTAAACCTTATTGGCGATGTTAAAGAAAAGAAGTTTGGATTGAAGGCATATTGCTTGGGGAATTGGCAAAGTCTTTTAATTATCTTTTATTGGATGTTTACTCACATTTTGGAATCCATGGGTGGCAGAGCTGATGATGTTCACAAGAATATGCTTGAAAATATAGCAACTACTTTTGCTTATGAGATGAAGACTTTTGTGGCGGTAAATGTTTTTGTTTTGGCGACGGAAATTGCAATATTTGTGCTTTGGATTAGAAAGAATAAAAAGCTGAATAGTACAGCGGTTAGATTTATTTTGTATATTGGCCTACAGTGTATTTATCTCATTCTCTTAAATGCATCAGTAGAGCCTACATATATGACTAGAACAGAAGTTGTTTTGGCTAATTTCTTTTATGTTTTCTTGGCGATGATTGGATGCTTAAACGAGCTAGTTAAAGAGAATATAAACTATAGATATATTCCGTTGATTTTGCTCGGAACAGTGGGATTGCTTTGTATTCAATTTCAGCCTAATAATTTGTACAGGCTCAGTAATTATTCGTATATTTAATATGAACAGTGCGAGGCGGTCATGGATGACTTGATAGGTCAGGTTAAGTCGGCAGAGGCACAGGGGCAGACTGATATGACACTTGTGGATCCTAAGTTTGATTCGGATAATAATTGGCCATATATGGAAATTGTTGGTAACAGAATCACAACGACATTATATAGACACAAGGTGGTTGATAAAGAAAAAATGAGAAGTTTGGAATCAGTCCGGAGAGATAAAGGGCGAATTTCATGGGAGTAATATTGGAGAGACGCGATTAATGAATGAAAAATATCTATCAATAATAATACCTGTTTATAATGCTGAGAAATACATTGATGAATGTATTCAAAGCATTATGACGCAGAGAGAGACATTTGAAGATTTTGAATTAATAATGGTTGATGATGGTTCAAAGGATAATAGCTTGGCTTTATGTAAGAAATATGAGGAGTTTGAGAATGTCCATGTCTTT
>JAFYYE010000004.1 GCA_017557715.1 Pseudobutyrivibrio sp. | reverse complement strand
TCCACTGGCTACCATAATAAGAAATGCAACTGGAGCTGGAACAGTCTTCATCATTTCCATGGCATCACTTAACCTGGTATTAAAATAGCCCTGGATAAACTGAAAAACAAACAGACCAATAGTAGAGGGAACCAGCAGTTTTGTTGTTCTGCTTTTGATAAAGTCCCTGTCAGTATGCCTATCCAAATAAAGCCTTGAGCTTATTCCTGAAATTATGAAAAGAATCATCATAAACCAGGGATATACAAAATACTGAAATACATCGTAGTACTGAACCTGAAGGCCAGTGATATTGCCTACCACTCCAGCAATTTCCTCGGCATTATACATATAAAACACATGATAGATAACAACAATAACAACAGTAATCCATCTAATATTATCTAAATAAAATTTTCGCATGACTCGCACCCCCGTTTATATCTTTATAAGCTAATTGTACTAGCCTTTTTCATTTCTAAACACTGAGTTCTGTCATTCTTTTAGGTGATAAATGTCATTAATTATCGCAAGCCAAAGTTTCCACCAGTGCCACTTCTCCCAGGGCAAAATGGACTCCTTCAGCCTTTTCAAGCCTACCTGCCATGGTTGATGAAACATCCACAACCACGTCATCTTTCTTTGGGGTAATGTACAAGGTAAGCACATCCCCCTCTTTTATTCCTAGCTCATTTAGACCGATTTCCCACACCTTTTCGCAGCAGAAATCATCATGAATCAGTTTTCCTGCCGCATTAA
Source organism: Pseudobutyrivibrio sp. (assembly GCA_017557715.1). GTDB lineage: Bacteria > Bacillota > Clostridia > Lachnospirales > Lachnospiraceae > Pseudobutyrivibrio. Next base: position 8,902 of record JAFYYE010000004.1, on the reverse strand, counting down.
AGATTTGGCCAATGTCACCTGAATAATTAATTTGAAGAAGTGTATCCTTAGCCTTTTGATTAATCTTTGGAATTTCTATAGTATATTTTGACTCACCACACTGCTTCGGTGTCAGCACTCTCTTATTTTGATTTGTAAGCTCTGCAGGTGGCTTTATTTCTTCGAAGGTGTAACCCATCTCTCTTGATAGAGTAATAAAACAAATTATCTTCCCATTAACATACATAGGGAAACTATAGGAAGGACTATCCTCTGGGACAATTGGTTCCTCTCCCTCGAATTTATAAACAGGTTTCATTCCCTCTGGTTTGAAAAAGATATAGGAAATCACATTAGGTGATTCTACTCTGGACAGAGGTTGCACCGTGGCATACTCCAGTTTCAATCCATCCAAATTTAAATTAATAGGAAGAATCGCCTCTTCACCTGCTGCAATCGAAAGGTCATTTATGGTGATTTCCTTACCTGGCAATTTAATAGTTATAGATTCCCCGGTCTTATCAGAAAGCTTCGCATGATCCTGATAATTATTTATAAACAGAAATCCCTTCTCACCATCTGTACGGGCTGCATATCGTAAATGCGAATTATCCTCAGGAACAATTCCTTCATTATCTTCTGCCAGCAATGTTGTCATCGGGCAGAGTAAATGCCCAAAATGCTTTGCAAAAATGTGAAGACATCTGAGTCTGTAATAGCTTGGGCGCAGCTGTCCAAACTCTCCTATAGGTGCGTTATAATCATAGCCAAGCTTTGGCACCTGATGCTCATTTAAATATTCTGATTGGAATCCATGTGGATTAGTACCGCCGCGATACATGTAATATCCAAGGAAATTACAGCCGCCTGCCATCTTCACATTCGCCATGGCATCCACTGATTCATAAGGGAAATTAAAACGATAATTATAAAAAGGAATCATTCCGCCACCCATTTCACAGCAGGAATATGGCATAGATTCTGGCTCATAAAAAGGCTCAAAATTGTAGGTAGATTTCACCGAATTATTGTGATTATCCCTATAGATATATTCAGGTGTTGCAGGATGCTTATAATCCTTATTCCCATAAAACATCCAAGGCCAGAAGGCATAGCCTCCCCAAAGTGGAAGCATCTCATCTGTAGGAGTGGCTGCCCCTCCCCAACCAGTGCAGGTGTAGAAAGGTGTAACAATGCCCTCCTCGATTGCGATATTTTTCAACGCAATGAGATAATCATTACCATCTTTTCCACCATTTACCCACTCGTTGGAAATTCCTGTGGTCATCTCCCATGGCGCAGCTGAATGCATGTATTCATTATCAAGCTGTGCGCCGATGATAGGGCCGCCATCTTTATAAAGCAGGCCTTGAATCTGCTTGCCAATGGCCCTATAAAGCAATCTCACTTGCTCCAAAAATGCAGGGGCGTTGCTTCTAACATCATAAGGTTTGCCATACAGCCAATCCGGTAATCCACCGTTTCTCACCTCACCATGGCAGAATGGACCAATTCGAAGTATGACAAACATGTCATGCTTTCCGCAAATTTCCACGAACTTTCTCAGATTTCGGCTGCCCTCAAAACAAAACGCCCCTTCAATCTCCTCATGATGATTCCAGAAGACATAGGTAGACACAATATTGAGCCCTCCTGCCTTCATCTTCAGGATGGTGTCCTCCCATTGATTCTCAGCCACTCTAGAAAAATGACATTCCCCGCTTATAGCAAAAAAAGGCTCACCATCTATCGTCATGTAATAATTGGTAAAACCCAGCTCTTGGCCAGCTGGATTCTTACCAAAAAATTTTTCCGATAGAGGGTAAACCTTCTGTTTTCTAGCTTTTGTAAAATCGATTGTGTGCATCATATTTGACCTTCTCCAAAAACTCTTGATATCAATTTTTCACGCAATTATAATTATAAAGCATGTTAGATAAGATGTAACTAATTACTTATAGGAGATATAATTTATGAATAAAAGAGAAGTAAATGAAATAAAGCGCCGCTTCAAAAAGGATTCCTGCAACTTTGATAAGATGGTAGGTTGCTATGTAGATGCTAACAAGGAGATGGTGCTCACATTTAAGGAGACATTCCTTAATCTTGATGATGAGGAATTCCATAAATATCTTGAGATAGCAAACAAATCACTTTCAGGAACTATTGGAAACAATTTGTTAGAGCTTCCTTTTGATCCTGAAAAGGAAATTGAAGGAAGCGGTCACGACCTTCTTATGAAGCTTCGCGAAACTCGCCTTCAGGATGAGAAACTTTTAATTGAATATTACAACAGAATTATCGAGTCTTATGACTTTGTTGGAAATTATCTTATCCTTTTATATCACGATACATACGATATTCCAGTTAAGACTACTGATGATTTAAAGCTTGATGAATCTGAGGAAGTATATGATTACATCATCTGTGCTATCTGCCCAGTAGCTCTTTCTAAGCCAGGTCTTGGGTATCGCGAAGATGAGAACAGAATTGGCGCCCGTATCCGTGACTGGGTTGTTGGTCCTGTAGATACAGCCTTCACATTCCCATGCTTTACAGAGCGCACCACAGATTTACATGCTTGCCTCGCTTATACAAAGAACACAAAGGAGCCTCACGTGGAGTTCTGGGAGAACTGTATTGAATGTGGCACAAAGAAGACTTCTACTCAGAAGAAGAATGCTTTCAACAACATTCTTGATCAGGCCCTCGGCGAAGAAACTGAAGAAACAATCGAGACAAAGCTTGATATCCAGCAGAATCTTTCTGATTTCATTACTGTTGAGACTGAAAGACTTGGTGACGATGAGCCAATCATTCTTGAACCACAGGACGTTGCAAACATCCTTACTGATTCAGGTCTTTCTGATATAAAAGTGGAAAAGATTCAGGCTAAGTTTGAAAACTATTTCGAAGAGCAGCTTCCACTTGCCGAAGAAATCTTAGATGAGAAAGCGCTTAAGAACAACGAGCTTCGAGTTGAAAAGAATGTACTTAAGGAGCGCGTTGTAGATCTTACAAAGCAGCTTAAAGAAGCTACAGGCGTTACAGAAGATGGAAAGCCAGCTGATATTGTAGTGAAGGTTTCAGAAGCTAAGGCTGCAAATGTCACAACAGCTTATGTAGATGGCAAGAAGTGCGTGTGTGTACCTATCGAGCCAGATGAAGTTCTCTTCCTTAATGGAGAACCTATTTAATTCAATAATTTCCTACAAAAACAGGGTCAACTCTTTTAATGAGTTGACCCTTAATTATTTTACTCTGCACTCGCAGCCTGTGCTGGTGCTGCTGGCTTCGCAGCTGGCTTTGGTGGCTCATATGGCACCTCTACCGTATATGCGAATTTCTCTGGACCTGGCTCCTGATAGCCTGGTGTGATACTTAAGCACTTCTTTGGACATTTTTCTACGCAATATCCACACTGAACACAATCAAATCTGTTGATGCTCCAGGTTTTACCGGCTCTGTCCACTGTGATTGCACCTGGTGGGCAGCTGCGCATGCACATCCCGCATAAGATACATCCATCTTTATTTATATCTACATGACCTCTTGTCCTTTCCGGATACTCGCGAGCAACGAAAGGATACTGAGTTGTAGCAGGTTCAGAAAAGAGGTTCTTGATTACTTGTTTTGTAAATGGTAAAAACTGTCCCAAAATATAATTCCTCCAATCCGCTAGTTACGGTAACAAGCCTAATGATTTCCCCGCTCGACTAACACGTCTCGCTAAGGAAATATTAGAGCTTGTCACCTACTAGCTCATTTAATTACCTTTCTGTACAACTTATGCACGGATCGATAGTAAGTATCAACAATGGTACGTCACCGTACTGGCATCCCTGAAGAGTCTGAGTGAGAGCTGGGATGTTTGCAAAAGTCGGTGTGCGAACACGGAAGCGGTCAAGGAACTTTGTTCCGTTGGCTCTTACGTGATAGAATGCTTCTCCTCTAGGCTGCTCGACTCGGATAAATGATTCTCCGTTTGGCATGCCTGTCACCTTTGTATTAATCTCTGTATCTGGAATCTTTGCTACACATTGTCTGATGATATCGATAGACTGGAAAATCTCTCCAATTCGCACCTCACAACGTGCATAGGAATCGCACTTGTTGCTGGTGATTACCTCAAAATCCAACTCATTGTATGCAGCATATCCGTTCTTTCTCATATCCACATTGATGCCAGATGCTCGCATCATTGGGCCAACGGCACCACGACGAATTGCATCCTCACCAGTGATGATACCCACATCTACAAGACGACTCTTTACTGTGTAATCAGTAAGGAAGATATCTGTCATCTCGCGAATTTCTTTTTCCATTTCATTAAGCTGACGTACAAAATCGTTAAGCATATCAGCTGGCATATCTTTAAGAACGCCACCTATCGTATTTACGGAGAAGATTACACGTCCACCTGTAGACGCTTCAAACATATCAAGAATCTTCTCTCGAAGTCTCCATGAATGCATGAAAAGTGACTCAAATCCGAATCCATCTGCAAGCAATCCTAACCAAAGTAAATGGCTGTGAAGACGGCTCATCTCTGCCCAGATAGTACGAAGATAATCCGCACGTCTTGGCACCTCCACATTCATAATGTCCTCTACTGCCATGCAATAACCCATGCCATGCATGAAAGAACAAATACCGCATATACGTTCCGCAACGTATACCATCTCATTGAAATCTTTTTTACTGGTCAAGCTCTCAAGTCCTCTGTGGATAAATCCAATTGAAGGAATTGCCGCTAATACCTTTTCATCCTCCAACACCAAATCAAGATGAATTGGTTCTGGCAAAACTGGATGCTGAGGGCCGTAAGGAACTACACTTCTATTTCCCATCTTACTCACCCTCCTTTTCTAAAAATGGTGTTTCTACGTCTATACGATATAACTTATCATGGAAATCCTGCTTGATATTTTCAACGTGAAGGCCCCATAGCTCATGCATTTCGTTCTCGTAGAAAATTGCTGATTTATAGACACGAGAGATTGATGGAACTTCTTCCTCTCGCTCAGCAATCAGTCTGTAATTTGCAATATCCTGTCCATTGGCAAATGAATAAGTAACCTCAAAATGATTCTCTGCCTTTGGATAAGAACAGCAGATTTGGCAAAGTCTCCAAAGAGCATTCTTCTTTTCCATGATGACTGTTAAAAGTTCTGCTTTATCTATTAAATATAAATCCTTCTTTAACTCTTGCATATCCTTCTCCTTATGCCCTTCCTGATGCTGCAAGAGCTTCCGCTTTCTCCTTAAACAGAGCAACGCCCTTTACTACACCATCTATAATTGACTCTGGTCTGGCCGCACAGCCTGGTACATAAATGTCCACAGGAATAACTGTGTCTGCGCCGCCTTTTATGTTGTAACATTCCTTAAAAATGCCACCAGTACATGCGCAGGTTCCCACCGCTATAACAACCTTTGGCTGTGGCATCTGCTCATAAATCTGCTTAACTACAGCTTCGTTCTGAGAATTAATGCCACCGGTAATAAGGAAAATATCAGCATGCATTGGATTTCCTGTATTAATTACGCCAAATCGCTCCACGTCATAAACAGGAGTTGTGCACGCCAAAACTTCTATATCGCATCCATTGCAGCTACTTCCGTCATAGTGAAGCAGCCATGGTGATTTGTGAATTGTAGCCATGATTTACCCCCTAATTATCTCCAGCAAGAAAAGATTCATTCCAGCAGCCACGATTGTCACGCCCCATGCGAGCTTCAACATAAGCTGCCACTTTACTCTTGCTGATGTATTGTCGATGAGAATTTCAAGGAACCAAACTGCAAGTATTGCAATCACTGCTCCAATAAATGTAAGAGGGTTGTTGCTTACGAAGAACAATCCCACTATTCCCAAAAGAATTGCATTCTCGTACCATTCTGCAATTGTTACCAATGCATATTCCTTACCAACCATTTCTGATGTAACACCCTTGATTACCTCCTGGTGTGCATGATGACTGGTTGATATGTCAAATGGAGACTTTCTAAATTTAATTGTGAGAATAAATACAAAGCCTACAAAAAATCCTGGTAAATATCTTATGTTTGCAACTGAGCTTCCTGCCACAATGTCTGATACAGTAAATGTGCTTGTAGCAAGATAAAATCCTACTGCCACAAGAAGCTCCATTGGCTCACATGCCATAATCTGCACAAGCTCTCTTGATGTACCCTGAGATGCAAATGGCGAATGTGTCGCTGTGGATGCAAGAATCAAAAACATTGCCGCAGTTGATAATGAAAAGATTACTAAAAGTAAATCAAATCCAGCAAAGAAGATGATTCCTGAAAGCACTATAAAGCAAAGATAAGAGCGGATTAAAAACAGCTGCATTTTATTTGCTGTCAAAAACTCTTTTTCAAAAAGCTTTTTGATGTCATAAAAAGGCTGAAAAACTGATGGGCCTTTTCTTCCCTGCATTCTTGCAGATATTTTTCTATCAAATCCATCTAATAATCCAATAACAAAAGGAGAAAGCACTATGTAGAGGATTGCCAAAATAATTCTAGTCTGAACCATCGTTGTAAAGCACCTCCCACTACGATAATTAAGTAAACAATCAATATGAATGATGATATAAGAATCGCTGGTGTGAATAGCTTTTTCTCACCCATCAATTCTTCCATATAGAAGTTGGAAATTTCCATCTCCTTAGGGTCTCCAGTTGCTGATACAAAGTTAAAATTGTCGCCAGCATTTGCGCCACCCATGTATGTGATAACCTGCTTTCCCTTCTGATTTTTGGTCATCAAATAATTTACAAATGGAATTACAAATACACCGCAAAGAAGTACTATCATGATTATCATGTTTTCATATGAAATAACCTGCTTTACGATTCCAAACATATCGTTTGATAATGGCTTAAGCACATGCTCTGAAAGCCATGGGAATCCGAGGATAAGGGCAATCATCATGAAAGCATGGAAGAACATCGATATGTACTCATTCTTCTTTGTAAGATCTCTTGATTTTTCCCTCTTTGATGCACCAAGTATCTTTGACATCCACTTTGTCCAATAGAACATGGTTGTTGCTGAACCAAAGCAAATGAAAAGCACCATAAGTGTTGATACATAAACTGAGCTTGTATCGATGAATGCTTTGAGAGCTGCCCACTTAGAAATAAGCATTCCAAATGGTGCAAGGAACATTCCCGCAATACCTACCATAAGAATGAAGGCAAGCTTTGGGAAGATGCTCATAAGTCCCTGCATTTCCTCTACATCACGGCTTCCGATTGTTGTCTCGATAGCACCTACGCACTGGAAAAGCATAGACTTTGAAACAGCATGGAAAATTACTAGGAATACTGCTGCCCAGATTGTCTCCTCATATCCACAGCCTGTACATGCAACGATAAGTCCAAGGTTTGAAATAGTTGAATATGCCAAAACCTTCTTTCCATCTGAAACAGTGATGGCAAAACATGATGCTGCCACAAAAGTGAAACCACCAATAAGAGCTACCATGTTACCCACATAGTTATCTGCCATTGCTGGTGAAAGTCTGATAAGCATATATACTCCGGCTTTTACCATTGTTGCACTGTGCAAAAGTGCAGATGAAGGTGTAGGTGCAACCATGGCGCCAAGCAACCATCCTGAGAATGGGAACTGTGCTGACTTTGTAAGCGCTGCAAAAGCAAGCATTGCAATTGGAAGAAGGCATAGCATGTCACCAGCTTTGCCACTTGTTTGTCCTGCATAAATCAAGTCATAAAGATTTGCTGTATGGAAGCAGACTATTCCAACGGAAATTGCAACTGCAAGGCCGCAACCACCTAAAAGATTCATCCATAATGCCTTAAAAGAATTATTAATAGCTTCATCTGTGCGGGTATATCCTATAAGAAGGAAAGATGTAACTGATGTGATTTCCCAAAAGAAATATAATCCTAAAAGATTTGCAGATGTAACAAGTCCGAACATTGCTCCAAAGAACACAAATATCATTGATAAGAAGAAACTTCTTCTGTCAGTAACTTCCTTGTGATGATGAATGTGGAAGCCATGCATATATCCAACTGCATAAATTCCTATGAGTGAACCAACTACGCCAATTATTAGAACCATGATGAATGTGAGCCAGTCGAAACGCATAGTTGGTACAATACCAAGTTTCGGTCCAAACTTTTCTAATATTGTTGGCACTACCGTAGATATAATCGAAAGGAATGCGATTATTAATCTATGATGTTTGTAAGCAAGATATGTGATAAAACACATCAAGAAAATATCGCCCCATAAGAAGATTTCTCCAAAAACCTGTTGATATGGGAGACGAAAATCCAGTGTCTGGCCCCCTGCCAAATACCACTGAATCGCAGTGAAGACTGATAACACCATTACGATGGCACAGCCTAGATAGACGGTAAATGCTCTGCGCTTTGAATTGTGAATCACCGCAGGCAAAATCGCCCAGAGAAATGGAAAGCAAATCAATGCTGTCACTAAGGTTTCCATTATTTCCCCCTCCTATTACGTTGTAAAAATTTCCTATATAAATACTCCGACCCCCGCTGAGGAGTATTATAGGCCCCCTAAATGTATCGCGTGAATATTCACGCAATATAGATATTATAGCACTTTTGGTGCGAAAATGAACATGTTAATAGTGGAATAATAAGCAAATAAAAAAAGACCTCCGAAGAGGTCTTTCTATTTGCATAAACAAGGAACACCTGCCATTGGAAAACGGGAAAGCAGCGCCCATTTATGATTGCCTTCGGCAATGGGGCGCGCTGTGGCAAACAAAAAGAGCCTACCTCATTTGAGGTAGACTCTTTTAATTTGCTTATTCCATATGTCCATCTCTATACATAGAGAACTTATCCATTGGGTAGTTTTCAAGGTTTGCAAGAATCTTACGTCCATCAGCCTTGCCGATAAGTGTTGT
>JAFYYE010000045.1 GCA_017557715.1 Pseudobutyrivibrio sp. | reverse complement strand
TTCACAATCTCTTCAGGTGTTCCCTTGGCAATTACTGTACCACCGCGGTCTCCACCATCAGGACCCATATCTATGATATAATCGGCACACTTAATTACATCAAGATTATGTTCAATTACTACAACTGTATTTCCCGAATCAGAAAGCTTTCTCATAATCTCCACAAGCTTATTAACATCATCGAAATGCAGACCTGTAGTAGGCTCATCCAAGATGTAAATAGTCTTTCCTGTGGCACGACGTGAAAGCTCTGTGGCAAGCTTGATTCGCTGGGCCTCGCCACCTGAAAGTGTGGTAGATGGCTGTCCAAGCTTGATATATCCAAGACCTACATCATAAAGACTCTGAATCTTATTGAGGATGCTAGGAACATTCTTGAAGAATTCCACGGCCTCCTCTACTGTCATGTCAAGAATATCGTAGATAGTCTTTCCCTTATAATGAACCTCAAGAGTCTCACGGTTGTAACGCTTTCCACCGCACACCTCACAAGGCACGTAAACATCAGGAAGGAAATGCATCTCTATCTTGATAATACCGTCACCTGAGCAGGCCTCACAGCGGCCACCCTTAACGTTGAAGGAGAAGCGGCCCTTATTATAGCCTCGCTCCTTTGCCTCAGTAGTGCCGGCAAACAAATCACGAATCAAATCGAATACACCTGTGTAGGTGGCAGGATTTGAACGTGGTGTACGGCCGATTGGTGACTGATCGATATCGATTACCTTATCAAGAGCTTCAACACCTAAAATATCATCGTGCTTTCCTGAAATCTTACGAGCTCTGTTGAGACGCTTCGCCAAATCCTTATAAAGAATCTCATTGATAAGTGAGCTCTTTCCTGAACCAGACACGCCAGTTACAACTGTCATTATTCCAAGTGGAATATCCACATCAATATTTTTAAGGTTGTGTTCCCTTGCCCCCTTTATTGTAAGCCAGCCCTTTGGCTCTCTTCTTTCTGAAGGAACAGGAATGCAAAGCTTTCCGCTAAGATACTGCCCTGTAATAGAATCAGGATTAGCCATAATCTCTGCAGGTGTTCCAGCGGCCACCACTTCTCCACCATCCTTGCCTGCGCGAGGACCGATATCCACAAGATAATCTGCAGCCTTCATTGTATCCGCATCATGCTCTACCACAATCAGCGTATTTCCAAGGTCTCTAAGACCCTTAAGAGATGCTAATAACTTGTCATTATCCTTCTGGTGAAGACCAATAGATGGCTCATCCAAAATATAGGCAACGCCTACCAAGCCTGAGCCAATCTGTGTAGCAAGACGAATTCGCTGAGCTTCTCCACCTGAAAGTGATGCTGTAGCTCTGGCGAGAGTAAGATAATCTAATCCTACATCCACCATAAATTTCAATCTATTTCTTATTTCTTTAAGAACCACTGCACCAATCTTCATCTGCTGCTCGGTAAGCTTAAGATTTTCAATCAAATCATAAAGCTCATGAACAGGGTACTGTGTCATCTCAAAGATATTTTTATCAGCAATTGTTACAGCGAGACTCTCCTTCTTCAAACGCTGACCGTGGCAGCAAGGACACTCACTATAAAACATAAACTCCTCGTACTCACGCTTCTGATTCTCAGAGAATGTCTCCTTGTATCTACGATTAACATTCTCTATCAGACCCTCAAATACTGTAGGGTAAACTCCTCGGCCACGCTGACCTTCATAATGAACATCCACGGACTTATCAAATCCATGAAGGAACATATGACGGATATTTTCTGGAAGCTCCTTGTAAGGAGTATCCAAAGAGAAATCATACTTGCTTGCCAATGCCTCAAGTAAAGCATGTGCAAAGCTACCCTTCTTGTTTGACGACTGCCATCCCATAATCTGCACACAGCCCTCATTAAATGAAAGGCTCTTATCTGGAATCATAAGGTCCTCATCAAATTCCATCTTGTAGCCAAGTCCGAAACACTCTGGGCAGGCTCCAAATGGATTGTTGAATGAAAAACTTCGCGGCTCCACCTCATCAATACTGATTCCACAATCAGGACATGAGAATCCTTCGGAAAATCTGATAGGCTCGCCATCAATAACATCCACAATCATAAGTCCCTCAGCAAGCTTAAGTACTGCCTCGATAGAATCTGTAAGACGTTTTTCGATGCCTTCTTTTATTACAAGACGGTCTACAACAATTTCAATGTTATGCTTGATATTTTTATCAAGAGTAATCTCCTCTGATAAATCATAAACACTACCATCTACATTCACGCGCACATAGCCAGACTTCTTTGCCTTTTCAAAAAGCTTTTCGTGAGTACCCTTTCGACCTCTTACAACTGGTGCAAGAAGCTGAATCTTGGTACGCTCTGGAAGAGCCATAATTGCATCTACCATCTGGTCTACTGTTTGTTTGCTAATAGGCTTGCCGCATTCTGGGCAGTGTGGAACACCGCAACGAGCATAGAGAAGACGCATATAATCATAAATCTCTGTAACAGTTCCAACTGTAGAACGTGGGTTGTGATTAGTGCTCTTCTGATCAATAGAGATAGCTGGTGGCATACCTTCCATGTGCTCTACATTCGGCTTCTCCATCTGTCCTAAGAACTGGCGGGCATATGAAGATAATGACTCCATGTAACGGCGCTGTCCTTCAGCAAAGATTGTGTCGAAGGCTAAAGATGATTTTCCTGAGCCGGATAGGCCGGTGAGCACCACAAACTCATCGCGCGGAATGTCTATGCTAATGTTTTTTAGGTTGTGCTCGTTGGCCCCTTTTATCTTTATGTATTTTCGTTCTTTCACATTTACACCTCATAAAAATGACTTGTTTCACAAGTCTAACAAGCATTCGGAATTTGTTCCAAATTCCTCATGTTGTTAGATGTCTCAAGAGAATTTATTCTTCTTGCAAGCAAGAAAATAAATTACTCTTCAGACATTTTTATCATCATATTCTTTAACTCTACCATCTTGTCACGATACTCAGCCGCTGCCTCGAAGTTGAGCTCTGCGGCGGCCTTCTGCATCTTCTTCTGAATATCTGCAATAAGCTTTTCAAGCTCCTGCTTATCCATTTCTTCAGGGTCTTTCTTAAACTGCATCTCTTTCTTTGCAATGTCCTTGGAAATAGAGATA
>JAFYYE010000044.1 GCA_017557715.1 Pseudobutyrivibrio sp. | reverse complement strand
GGCATTTTTAGGATGCGGTGCAAAATATCTTGATTTTACTAATGGATTTACTAGTTGGATGAGCAGTCACAGTTGGGGCCTGTATATTTTTCACTATCTGGGCATTTCTGTGGTGGCCATTTATATAGCCAGAAAGGAAATCATTCCAGCTGTACTTGTATATTTCCTCAGCTTAATATGTTCATTTTTATTGGCATATATTTTAGAAGCAGTCATTTCCAGAATCCCATTCTTCAGATGGGCAGTGCTGGGATATAATAAAAGCAGAAAAGAATGATTAAGAATCTTATTAGACTAAACACTTGACTTTAAAAGTCTAAATAACTATACTTTACTCAAATAAAGAAGGGGAACAGTCATGGCATTTACATCTATGCTTAATAATCTCAATAATAACAATAATAATTCCGTGAATAATAATCAGGGGATTTAATTTTATTGTGTTGATGAGATTTGAAGATTGTTCAAATTAAGTAAGAATTAGAAAGCCTCATCAAGCGAAAGTTTGATGGGGCTTTTTTATGTGACGCGCGCGGAAAGGAAGGACCTTCGGTCTCCGCGCTTGCACAAGTATCTAGCAAAGCTAGATACTATTAGTATGTAAAGAAGTATTAAAGGAGAAAATACAATGAGTGTTAAAACAACAGACGTCAGAACACTATCTAGAAACTTCAAAGATTATGCTGACAAAGAAATCACAGTTGCAGGCTGGGTTCGCAACATGCGTGATTCAAAGACATTTGGATTCTTAGTACTTGCAGATGGTACTTTCTTCAATCCAGTGCAGGTAGTTTTCAATCAGGAAAATATTGATAACTTCGACGAGGTTCGTCATTTAAATGTAGGTGCAGCAGTATATGTTACAGGTACAGTAGTGCTTACACCAGAGGCTAAGCAGCCATTCGAAATTCAGGCTACTAAGATTGATGTAGAAGGAAAGTCTACACCAGATTATCCAATTCAGCCAAAGAGACACACAATGGAATACCTTCGTACACAGACACATCTTCGTCCACGTACAAACACATTCCAGGCTGTATTCAGAGTTCGTTCTCTTTGCGCATACTCTATTCACAAGTTCTTCCAGGAGCGTGATTTCGTATATGTTCATACTCCACTTATTACAGGAAGTGACTGTGAAGGTGCTGGCGAGATGTTCCAGGTTACAACAATGGACCTCAACAACATCCCTAAGACAGAGGATGGCAAGGTTGATTTCTCACAGGATTTCTTCGGCCATGCTACAAACCTTACAGTTTCAGGTCAGTTAAATGGTGAGACTTATGCTCAGGCATTCAAGAACATCTACACATTTGGACCTACATTCCGTGCTGAGAACTCAAACACAACTCGTCATGCAGCAGAGTTCTGGATGATCGAGCCAGAGATTTCTTTCGCTGATCTTGAGGATGATATGCAGCTCGCAGAGGAAATGATTAAGTTCGTTATCAACTACGTTCTTGAGCATGCTCCAGAGGAGATGGAATTCTTCAACAACTTCATCGACAAGGGACTTCTTGATAGACTTCACCACGTTGCTACTTCAGACTTCGGCCGTATCACATATACAGATGCTGTTGCTGAGCTCGAGAAGCACAACGATGAGTTTGATTACAAGGTATCTTGGGGTTGTGATCTTCAGACAGAGCACGAGAGATATCTTACAGAGAAGATTTTCGGAAAGCCTGTATTCGTTACAGATTATCCAAAGGAAATCAAGGCTTTCTATATGAAGCTCAACGAGGATGGAAAGACTGTTGCAGCTATGGACTGCCTCGTTCCTGGTATCGGAGAAATCATCGGTGGTTCACAGCGTGAGGACAACTACGATGTACTTCTCAAGAGAATGCAGGAGTGCGGTCTTAAGGAAGAGGATTATCAGTTCTACCTTGACCTTCGTAAATACGGTTCATCACGTCACGCTGGATTCGGACTTGGCTTCGAGCGTTGCGTAATGTACCTCACAGGAATGGGTAACATTCGTGACGTAATTCCATTCCCACGTACTGTTGGAAACTGCGACTTATAAGATAGACTAGGAGGAAGAAAGTTATGAGTAAGATTTACATCCCAGATGGATATGCATCAGCGTTAAATTTAAAAGAGACACAGATTGCAATTAAGAAAGTTAAAGATTTCTTCCAAGCCCAGTTAACGGCAGAACTGAATTTGCATCGTGTTACAGCACCACTTTTCGTACGACCTGAGTCAGGTTTGAACGATAACTTAAATGGTGTTGAGCGTCCTGTTGCTTTCGGCGTAAAGGAACAGAACGATAAAGAGGTTGAAGTTGTTCACTCTCTTGCAAAGTGGAAGAGAATGGCACTTGGACGCTATGGCTTCAATGTGGGCGAAGGTCTTTACACTGATATGAATGCCATCCGCCGTGACGAGGATACTGACAATATTCATTCTATTTATGTTGATCAGTGGGACTGGGAATGTATCATTGAAAAATCTGCTCGTAACGAGGAGACTCTCAAGAAATATGTAAAGAGCGTATATGCAGCTCTTCGCGTCACAGAAAAATATATTGCAAATACCTATGATTATGTGCAGTGCATTCTTCCAGAGGAGATTCACTTCATCACTACTCAGGAGCTTGAGGATAGATGGCCAGACCTCGACCACTCTCAGCGTGAGTATGAGGCGGCAAAGGAATATGGTGCAATCTTCCATATGAAGATTGGTGATTTGCTTAAGTCTGGTGAGAAGCATGATGGTCGTGCTCCTGACTACGATGATTGGCAGCTTAATGGAGATATCATTGTTTACTATCCAGTAGACGATATTTCACTTGAGCTTTCATCAATGGGTATCAGAGTTGATGAGGACAGCCTTAAGGTTCAGCTTGATAAGGCTGGCTGCCCAGAGAGAGCTAACCT
>JAFYYE010000043.1 GCA_017557715.1 Pseudobutyrivibrio sp. | reverse complement strand
CCTCTCAGCTGGAACTTAAGCTCAATCTTATATTGCCCTGTCTCAGCATTTCTAAGTATCCTAGTAGGAAATATAGGATGATAACAAGCTTGTGCAGCGCCCTTGTCGGTATGCATCCACACCCCATTATCATCTGCTATCCAGTCTCCACAGATTAACTGACCGTTAGGGTCATCCTTTAAAACAGAAAAGGTGGTTCTATTAGGATTCTTAGCCAAATCAACACTAGCTACATCCTTGTTATATGCCTTATAGAGCTTGTTAAAAATTGTAAGGCAGCCTAACTCCTTTGCACGTTTTTGAACCTCTATAAGCTGCTTTGTGCGCTCATAATTGGATTCTATTTCATAGAGCTCATCAATTAACTCTTCATCCAATATTGAGTCTTTTGTTAAGCTTTCTAATTGCTCTAGATACATCTATTCTGTCTATCTCCCTTCCGTCTAATAGCAGCTCCCACCAGTAATATATTTTTGGTTCTGCATTCTTCAGCTCACACCACTCATCAGAGAATGGTTCATAGGTATTTGATTGAACTAAAGTAATTGCTGCTATCAGACTATTTTTAAATTGTTGCTCATCCGTCTTAGCTCTTTCTCTTTTGGACTTCTCACGTTGACTCTTAGCAAGTATTCGCTTTTTGTCTCTGTCAGAGGTAAAACGATATTCACCGCCAAGCTTCAGATAAGCCTCCTTGAAAGATAGATTTTCAAACCGCTGGACAAAAGTAAAAATATCTCCATTTGCTCCACACCCAAAACAATTAAAAGAGGTTTCATATACCTTTAAACTGGCTGTCCTCTCACTACCGCTACTGTGAAAAGGACACTTACAAAAACCCGCTCTATTAATTGTTAAACCATATCCTTCAATAACATCTCTCATAGATACAGATTGCTTGATTTCATCTGTAGTCATGTTTTAATCTCCGTCATACTTTCCTAACGTCAGTCTCTCTTTTAATTCCCTGTAAAGAATTTCCTTAATCAGCTTGCCCGATGTTTCTTCTTTACAAAAAATAGGAGTGATATTGTATCTGGCACAAAAGGAAGTAATGGAAGCTAGAAAAGCTTTTGGATTGAATTGGGTCCTGTAATGATGAGCCATAAGTTTTTCCCAGGAAGCATTTTCCGTTAGTAGATAAATCTTTGCTCCGTGGCTCTTAGCTCTTTCAAATTCATTACAGAATCTGTCTCTTGATTGACAAAAACAACCGCTAAGCTCTTCCAGACTCATTTTTCTTTCAATAACAACATCCCCTAGTACTGTCTGTGAAGTATCAAAATATTTAGATCCATTAGGAAGAGTTAAGTTATAAGTGTAATCTCCATAGTTAAGGGTTGCCCTCTGATAAGGACATTCAAAGAGCTGATATCTCTTTTTAGCCCTATCAGAAGGTTGTTCCCTTGTATCTACTAAGATTTCCATTGATTCTAGGCAAGCTTCAATGTCAAATCCTTCCATTGGCACCTCTTAATTAAATGGTAATTCCTCATCAATATCAGCTGGAATATCCATAAATCCATCAGTGCTTGTTGTCGCGTTGGTGTTGGTCTGCTGCTGTGTACCTGTGTAACCGTTTCTAGCC
Organism: Pseudobutyrivibrio sp.; assembly: GCA_017557715.1. Taxonomy (GTDB): domain Bacteria; phylum Bacillota; class Clostridia; order Lachnospirales; family Lachnospiraceae; genus Pseudobutyrivibrio. Next base: position 3,003 of record JAFYYE010000043.1, on the reverse strand, counting down.
TTAAACTTAGCTTCAGGTGCCTTGCCATCTCTTACTAACTGAGCATCTACTGGGAATGCAACTGCTGTGTAAACTACTTCCTTACCTTCAATAACATTTCCTTCTTCACGGAATACAAGACCAATCTTCTTGCCTTTCCACTTGTTCTCGTCCCAATCCCAAGTGTAACCAGCGTTAGATTTCTCGAAAGAATCTGTCCACTTAGCAAAAGCATTCTTGGTCCAGCCATCTTTCTCTGATCCATCATCCTTTGGAACAAAGATTGATGTTCTACCTTTCCACTTTTTATCCTCAGAAGTATTGTTGTCATACTGCTGCTTAAAGAAATCCTTGTACTCACCCTCAACTACATCAAATAAAACATTGATGATATCAGAGTTGCCGTTCTGTCCTTCCTGGAACTGTACGTTCTTAATCTTACATACATAAGCACCCTTAGGAAGCTTCTCGCTACCTGTATACTGTGCTGCCTTCTTTGCATCCTCATAACCATTAAAAGCTTTCATAAAAATTAACCTCCGTAAATTAAAATAAATTATTATATCCTTCAGCTTGTGCTGTTAGAACTCGTAATACTCTCTGATAGTGGTGTCCACCATCTTTAGATCATTAGGAATCTTCATTTCAAACATTTCCATAGGTGACTTAGCTGGATTAGAGCCATCACTGTTTGTAATGAAGTAATGCTCTGAGCCTTCTACTTGGCACAAAAGCACAATTGAAAACAAACCTTCTACCGTCAGCTGATTATCAAGCATCTTGCCCAGAGTCTTTGCTTTTAGCCTTCCATCTTCTGCCAGCTCTGTGTGATGTAGAAAATAAATAATTGTGTCCGGTGATGTGTTCTTAATGGCACAATCAATAAGAGCTTTGAAATTCAATGCCATATTGGTGAACTTGCCATAGCCTGTATCCTTTGCATGAGCAAAACTCTCAAAAGCCATCAAATACTGACTATCGTCTATTGCATATGCCTTAACTTCATTCTTCTTAAGTACAGCTGCAATCTGTTCATAAGTTGGATTGTCAGCTTTAAGAAGCTTCTTTCTAAAAGGTAGTGGCTTACCTGCCACATTCAGGATTCTAATTTCTTCCTGTTCAAAATTTCTAAGCGATGTGCTCTTGCCTGAGCCACTAGCGCCTAATACAAGTACTGGTACTCCCATTTTCTATTCCTCCAAATCTATTATCTGAGCTTCTATATAAGCCTCAGATGCATCGTTATAACCTCTTCTGTAACTTCTATTAGCCTCTCTGCTCCAGTAGCTAATTTCCTCATTTATGCGTACACAATGAAGGTGTTCCATCAACAGAATGATTAATAAAAGTGCTACTATGATTCCTACTAATAATGTTTCCATTTATTCTCAATCTCCCTTTAATTGATTTATTTAATTTGGATATTCTGATTGGTTACCAACTCTGCACCCTTAACCTCATAGCCTCTTAAGATTGCTTCCTTGATAGCTTTCTTATCTGGCTTATATGTAATCTCCCTTGTTTTGTACTCGTCACGGATATCATCTAGTGATATAATTACTACAGATTCAGATTTTCTGAATGTTGCCTTAACGGACTTGTCAGCTGCCTCGAATGCGCTACCATTCAAGCAAGATGCTATATAGTTCTTTAAGGCTTCTTTTCTGTTCTCAGCTACTTTCTGACGCTTAGCAAAGTGGTCCTTCTGCTTCTTGTATGCTTCTGCATCAGCTTCAAGGTTCTTTACTTCCTGGAGCAAATAAGTAATAATCTGCTCACGCTCCATCTGAAGCTGTCCAAGGTAGCTAATGTCTAGGAGCTCGCCTGTCTCTGTATCAACTACTTCCTCATCACTTACTGGAAAGAGCTTGTCTAGCTCTAAACCTATCTCAAATAATCGTCCCATCTATTTAAATCTCCCTTCTTAATAGAAATCAGGTCTTTCAGTTTCCTCTACTGTGTAAGACACATAATCCTTAAATTTTGATTCTGGCAATGTCTCTTTTGCTCTTGCCAGAGCTTCTTCCAATGAGGCATCATTCTTGCATATCTGAATCAGATAGCTCTTACCATCTTTGGTTATGCCCATTAATGCTTTTTCCATTTTCTTTCCCTCCTTTTAATCGTAATTCCATTTTTCACTAACGATTTCACCCTCGCTGTAAGGGTCAATCTTTCCGGAATCGAACCTGTCTTCCAGAATCTGCTTTGCTCGATTAAGGCTTATCGCTCTGACCTTAAATTTCTTGATCATGCTCACCTCAACCTCAATCTCATATTCGTCGAATGGCATCCTTTACACTCCTTTCTAATAGAGCCAACTGTAGTTATCAAAATCATTTAGGAACTTTACAAAGTCCTTAAAGATTCCCTGATTGCTATCCGCTGTTACGCAGAATCGCTTATAACTACCCGTCCTAAAAGAAACATAAACGAACTCTTCAGGTCCTTCCTTGGTGTACTCCATGCTCTCAATCCCGAACTGAGGATTGACATTTGTGCAATAAAAATCACACAATCTTTCCACAAAGACTTTCTTTTCTTCTGGCATAATTGCCCTCCCTTTCTTTTGTCATTTGCAAACAACCAGTTCCATATTCAGTTGTTAAATAAAAATAATGAAAATCGCTATGCAGCAAAGAAGCGCTGCAAAGAAAACCCAAAATGACGGGTCTCGCTGACTTTTCATTCCCCCTAATCGCTCCTATAAAACCGCCTTGGAGCTTTCTCCTTTCATAAAATTATTCATTCCCTTAATTGCCTCTAAAAACCGCCTTGAGGCTATTAAATTGTTAAATACCACACTGAGTTGTTAACCACTTTTTAAATCCAGCAGTATCAAATTCTATTGTTCCTCTGGAATTTGGATTTGTTTTCCATGCAAAGGTTTGACCTTTTACCCTATATGCTCTATCGAGTAGTGCTAATGAGTGGCCCATTTGCTCGTGGAGCTCTTGCCTACTCATTACCGGTTTTGGATACTCCAACATCATTTCTTTTTGCATAACTACCTCTATACTGCTT